>DASZIL010000114.1:0-5329 GCA_035949255.1 Beijerinckiaceae bacterium
GCGCGAATCTCGAAAAAGCTCGTGACCCTGGTGGACGATGTCGCGCTCGAGACCCCGCTCGACGACTTCGCCTTGCGCCCCCCGCCGGCCGTGTCGCTCCTCTCTTTTCTCAAGGCCATGGAATTCACCACGATCACGCGGCGCGTGGCCGAGCTTTACGGCGTCGACGCGAACGAGGTCGAACCGGATGCGCGGCTGAAGATCGGCGGTTCGGCCGATCCGCGCGCCCTGATGCCCGCGACCTTGGGCGAAGCGCCGGACGGAGCCTTGCCCACAGGCATGGCGCAACCTGCCGCCGCGTCTCAAAGCACGGCCGTCGCCGAGCTCGAGGCGCCCTCGCCGAAGCCCGAGCTTCCGGCCCCGAGCCCTTCGCCAACCACGCTCGCGGCCGAGCGACAGGCAGAGGCGGCGCAAGGCAAGATCGACCCCGCCGCCTATGAAACGGTGACCGGCCTCGACGAGCTCGGCGCCTGGATCGCGGCCGCGACCGAGGCCGGGCACGTCGCACTCCACACCGACACCTCTTCGCCGGACCCGATGCAAGCCGAGCTCATCGGCATCTCGCTCGCGATCGCGCCCGGCCGCGCCTGCTACATCCCGCTTGCCCATCGCGCCGAGGGGGCGGATGGCGGCTTGTTTGCTGGCGGGCTCGCGCCTGGCCAGATCGAGGCTCGCGCGGCGCTCGCGCGGCTGAAGCCGCTTCTCGAAGACGCGAGCGTTCTGAAGCTCGGCCATAACCTCAAATATGACTGGCTCGTGTTCGCCCAGCACGGCATCGAAGTCACGCCTTGCGACGACACGATGCTCATGTCCTATGTGCTCGATGCCGGGCGCGGCAACCACGGCGTCGATGATCTCGCGGAACGCTGGCTCGCTCACAAGCGCGTTGTCTCGCCTGAAGTCGCGGAACAGCGTAAGCGCGGCTTCGGATTGGCGCGGCTGCCCGTCGAACGCGCCACGCGCCACGCCGCCGAGGAAGCGGACATCATTTTCCGCTTGGCGCGCCTGTTCAGGCCGCGCCTCGTCGCGCGGCATTTGAGCACGGTCTACGAGACGCTCGAGCGTCCGCTGGTGCCCGTGCTCGCGCGCATGGAGCGGCGCGGCATCGCCATCGACCGGCAGATCCTGTCGCGGCTTTCCGGTGAATTCGCGCAAGGCATGGCGCGCCTCGAAGGCGAGATCAACGCACTCGCTGGCGAGAGCTTCAACCTCGGCTCGCCCAAGCAATTGGGCGACATCCTGTTCGGCAAGATGGGCCTGCCGGGCGGCACCAAGACCAAGACAGGCGCCTGGTCGACCTCGGCACGCGCGCTCGATGACCTTGCCGAGCAGGGCCACGAGTTGCCGAAGCGCATTCTCGAATGGCGCCAGCTCGCCAAGCTGAAATCGACCTATACGGACGCCTTGCCGGGCTTCGTGAACCCGCAGACGCACCGGGTCCACACCTCATTCGCGCTCGCCGCGACCACGACGGGGCGCCTCTCCTCCTCGGAGCCCAATCTGCAGAACATCCCGATTCGCTCCGAGGAAGGCCGCAGGATCCGCACGGCCTTCGTGGCGACAAAAGGCCACAAGCTCGTCTCCGCGGATTATTCGCAGATCGAATTGCGAATCCTTGCGCATATCGCCGATATCCCGCAGTTGCGCAAAGCCTTCGCGGATGGGCTCGACATTCATGCGATGACCGCGTCCGAGATGTTCGGCGTGCCGATCGAGGGCATGCCGCCGGAGGTGCGCCGGCGCGCCAAGGCCATCAATTTCGGCATCATCTACGGCATCTCGGCTTTCGGCCTCGCCAATCAGCTCAGCATTCCGCGCGAGGAAGCCGGGCTCTACATCCGCAAATATTTCGAGCGCTTCCCGGGCATCCGGGACTATATGGAGGCGACGAAGCGCCTCTGCCGCGACAACGGCTTCGTCACCACCATCTTCGGGCGCAAATGCAATTACCCCGCGATCCGATCCTCGAACCCGTCCGAGCGCTCCTTCATGGAGCGCGCCGCCATCAACGCGCCCATCCAGGGATCGGCGGCCGACATCATCCGCCGCGCCATGGTCCGCATGGATGAGGCGCTCGAAAAGGCGGGGCTCGCGGCAAGGATGCTGCTTCAGGTCCACGACGAATTGGTGTTCGAGGTTCCGGATGCCGAGGTCGAGGCGACGCTCCCCGTGGTCCGGAAGGTGATGGAAGAGGCGCCCCATCCCGCGGTGAACCTCGCCGTGCCGCTTCGGGTCGACGCACGTGCGGCGCAAAATTGGGACGAGGCGCATTGAGCTTGGGCTGAGCGGGCGCTTGCAACGGCCGAACCAGCCCCCGCCTTGCCTTCGCCGCGCTCTCGCGCCACAAGCCCCTCATGCTGCACATCAACGAGCTCACCTTGCGCATCGCCGGGCGAGCGCTTTACGAGAAAGCCTCTGTCGCGCTTCCGGAAGGCGCGCGCGTGGGGTTCGTCGGGCGCAACGGCTCGGGGAAGACCACCCTGTTCAACTCCATCGCGGGCGAGCTCTCCCCTGACGACGGCACGATCTCGCTGCCCAAGGCCGCAAGGATCGGACGGGTGGCGCAGGAAGTGCCGGGCGGCCCCGAAAGCCTGATCGAGGTCGTGCTCGAAGCCGACAAGGAGCGCGCCCAGCTCATGATCGAGCGTGAAACGGCGAGCGATCCGCACTGCATCGCCGAGATCGAGACGCGCCTTGTCGACATCGACGCTCATTCTGCCGAGGCGCGCGCCGGTGCCATCCTGCACGGGCTCGGCTTCTCGGCCGACGCGCAGCGCCGCCCCTGCGCGGAGTTTTCGGGCGGCTGGCGGATGCGCGTCGCGCTCGCCGCCGTGCTCTTCGCGGAGCCCGATTTGCTGCTTCTCGACGAGCCGACGAACTACCTCGATCTTGAGGGCACGCTCTGGCTTTACGATTATCTGTCGCGCTATCCGCGCACCGCGCTCATCATCTCGCATGACCGCGAGTTGCTGAACGAGGCCGTCGACCACGTCCTGCACTTGAGCGAGCGCAAGCTCACGCTTTACAAGGGACGCTATGACGACTTCGAGCGGCGCCGGCGCGAGCAGGCCGCCTTGCAGATGAAAACGCGCGAAAAGCAGATCGCCGAGCGCAAGCATCTGCAAGCCTTCGTCGATCGATTCCGGGCCAAGGCGAGCAAGGCCCGTCAGGCGCAATCGCGCGTCAAGCGCCTCGAGAAGATGGAGCCGATCGCCGCGGTCGCGGAGGAGGCCGTGCTGCCCTTCAATCTGCCGACGCCCGAGCGCGCCTTGGCGCCCCCGCTCATGTCGTTCGAAGGAGTGAAGGGCGGGTACGGCGAACGCGTCGTGCTTTCACGCATCGACGCGACGCTGCTGCCCGACGATCGAATCGCGCTCCTCGGCGCGAACGGCAACGGCAAATCGACCTTCGCCAAGCTGCTCACCGGCCGGCTCGAGCCGCTTTCGGGCGAAATCAAGCGTTCCTCGAAACTCAAGGTCGCCTATTTCGCCCAGCATCAGCTCGACGAGCTCGATGTGAAAGGCACGCCGCTCTCCCATGTGACGGCGCGCATGCCCGACGCCTTCGAGAGCAAGCGCCGCGCCGCGGTTGCCCGGATGGGGTTCTCGGGCGACACCTCGGAAAAGCCGATCACCGCCTTGTCGGGTGGCGAGAAGGCGCGCCTGCTTCTCGGCCTCGCGACGCTCGAGGCGCCCCATCTTCTCGTGCTCGACGAGCCCACGAACCATCTCGACATCGACGCGCGCGCGGCGCTCGCCGAGGCGCTCAACGATTACGGCGGCGCCGTGGTGCTCATCACCCATGATCGCTTCCTGCTCGATGCTTGCGCCGATCGGCTTTGGCTCGTCGCGGATGGGCGCGTCGCCCCCTTCGACGGCGATGTCGACGATTATCGCCGCCTCGTCCTTTCGGGAGGCGCGTCGAGGCGCGGCGCGAGGAAAGCGAAGGGCACGCCGTCGCGCGATTACGCGACCGGCACGTATGACGGCAGCTCCGGCCGCGACGCTTCCGCGCCAACCGCGCCTCGCCCGCAAGCCGCGACGAAGAAGCAGCTCGCCTCCGTCGAGGAGCGGATGGCGAAGCTCTCGGCGCTCATCGCCAAGATCGACGCCGCGCTCGCCGACGGCACCGCCTTCGTCGCCGAGCCCAAGCGCGCAAAGCTCCTCGCCAAGCAGCGCCGCGAGCTCGAAGCCGCCCTCGCCCAGGTCGAGACCGAATGGCTCGAGGTAAGCGAAGCCGCCGAGTGAGGAGTCGATGTGCAGATCGTTAGCCACCTCCTTCACCCGCTTGCGGGAGAAGGTGGCCATCCCCCGGACTTGATCCGGGGGATGGCCGGATGAGGGCCTAGCCATAACGCCAAGCTAAGGTTGATCTTCAAACGCGGCGCCAGACTCACCCAGGGATTCGCAGCTCACCCTCATCCGCCGATCGCTGACGCGATCGGCACCTTCTCCCGCGCGAAGAGCGCGGGAGAAGGAGGGGCTAGCGCTCCTTCACATAAGGAATCCCCGAGGCGCGCGGCGGCACCGCGCGGCCGACGAAGCCGGCGAGCAGGATCACGGTCGCGAGGTACGGGAGCGCCTGGATGGCTTGCACCGGCACCGTGATGCCGCCGGGCAGCACCGTTCCCTGAAGCCTGATCGAGATGGCGTCGAGAAGGCCGAAAAGCAGGCATGCGCCAAGCGCCGGCCAGGCCCGCCAATGCGCGAAGATCAACGCCGTGAGCGCGATGAAGCCTTTGCCGGCCGTCATCAGCGGCAGGAAGCCCGCGGCTTGCGACACGGAGAGGTAGGTGCCCCCGATGCCGCAGAGCACGCCGCTCAGGATCACCGCGCGGTAGCGCAAGGACGAGACGGAGATGCCGGCCGTATCGACGGCGCCGGGGTCGCTGCCGACCGCGCGAAGGCGAAGCCCGAATCGGGTGCGCGCGATCACGAGGCTCGTGAGCGGAACCGCAAGGAGCGCAAGATAAACGGGCGCCGGATGCCCGGAAAGCACGTCGGCATAGAGCGGACCGAGGATCGGCACGGCCTTGAGCGCCGCGGCGCCCGGCAAGACGAGATCCGGGAAGCGGGCCGGCCCTTCGAGCGGCGGCGTCCGGCCGCCCTCCCCATACCAGGCGTTGCCGACGACCGCCGTCAATCCGGCGGCAAGGAGGTTGATGGCGACGCCCGAGACGATCTGATTGCCGCGCTGGCTGATCGAGGCGAAGCCGTGCAGCAAGGCGAAGGCGACGGAAGCGAGAATGCCGGCGGCAAGCCCGACCCAGGCCGAATGGGACGCAAAGGCCGCGGCGGCGGAGGCGAAGGCGGCGATCAGCATCTTCCCT
>DASZIL010000115.1:0-22168 GCA_035949255.1 Beijerinckiaceae bacterium
GACCGGCGCGGCCCTCGACACGCGCCGGCTCGAGGCGGCCTTCGCCCGTCTCGCACGCACGGTGGACGCCGCGGACGACGAGGCGGAGGCACCGCGCGACGTGCCGAAGCGGGCCGCGCGATAGGAGCGGCGAATAGCGAATAGCGAGTAGTAGGGACTAGAGAGTAGTTAAGAGAATGGTTGGTATAGGACTGGCTTCGCCGGTCCGTCATTCGCCACTCGCCACTCGCTACTCGCTACTCGCTACTCGCTATTCGCCGCTCCTATCGCGCGGCCCTCTTCGGCACGTCGCGCGGTGCCTCCGCCTCGTCGTCCGCGGCGTCCACCGCGCGTGCGAGACGGGCGAAGGCCGCCTCGAGCCGGCGCGTGTCGAGGGCCGCGCCGGTCGGAGCCGAATGAGCGATCTCCTGCTCGCGCAAAAGCTTGAGCAATGCGAAGCGCAGCTCGCTGCTGATGCGGCCCGTCGATTCCACTTCCGCGACGAAGGCGTAGAGGTCGAAATCGATGCCGTTCGCGCTGAAATTCCTGAGCTGCACCACGGGTGCGGGCTCCTTCAGCACTTGCGGATGCTCTCTGGCACAGCGCAACAGGACGTCGCGAACGGCGTCTGCGTCCTCGGTGATCGCCACCGTCACCTTGAGCTCGACACGTCCGGTGCGATCCGACAGAACCTTGTTCTTCACGATGCCCGAGATGAAGGTCGAGTTCGGCACGACGACCGCCGTGCGGTCGAAGGTCTCGATCTCGGTGGCGCGCACATTGATGCGGCGCACGATGCCTTCCTCGGTGCCGACCACGACCCAATCGCCGACCCGGATCGGCCGCTCCCATAAAAGGATGAGGCCCGAGACGAAATTGTTGACGATCGACTGCAGGCCGAAACCGATGCCGACCGAAAGCGCGCCGGCCACGATGGTGAGCTTTTCGAGCGAAAGGCCGAGCGTCGAGAGCGCAAGCCCCATGGCCACGAAGATTCCGAGATAGCCGACGCCGGTGCGGATCGAATTGCGCAAACCGGCGTCGATTCGCGTGGTCGGCAAGAATTCCGCTTCGAGCCAGCGTTGCAATAAATGCGTGATGAAGACGCCGGCCGCGAACAGAGCCGCCGCCACGACGAGCGAGGTGATCGAGATCGTGACGCCCGCGACGCTGAAGCCGAAGATCACCGCTTGCAGCGCTTCGACGAGGTTGCCCGATTCCACGCCCCAGGGCGCGAGCAAGAGAACGACGGCGAGCGCCAGCGTCGCGGCCTTGAGCACGCCGCCGATGAGCGCGCCCGCTTGCTCGAGCGCCCGCTCGGGCAAGCCCATCTGGAGATGGGCAAAGCGCGCAATCGCCGTGTCGCGTCGTTGCATTTGCGCCGCGACCGCGTTGATCACGGCGAGCGCGATCGTGGTCATGGCGAAGAGCGCCGCCGCCCAGAGCATCTGGTGCGCCATGAACCAGGCGAACGCCACATAGCCGAAGAGCGCCGCGAGCGTGAGCATCGCCGCCGTCCCCCCAGCCGAGAATGCGGGCGAAGCCGCCGAGCTTTCCGCCCGGATCGACATAGGGGCCAAGGCAGGCGGCGTCCGCCTCCGCATCGGCCTGGGCGGCGCGGCGCAGCGTCGTAAAGAGGAGGGCCGAAAGCGCGAGCGCCGCCACCCCTTTGATGGCGACCGAATAGGAGATCGGCGCGCCGACGCTTTCCGCCGCCGCCTCGAATATCGCCGCGATCCCGACGGTCGCGACCGCGCCGGTCGCGAAGCGCAGCGAGGTCGAGGCCCCCTCTTCGGTCGCCGAGACGAGTCGAAGGCGCGGAGCGCCGGGAGCCAGCACGGCGTGCACGATGGTTCGCGCCGCGAGCACCCAGGCCGGCGTGAGCAGAAGCGCCTCGAAAAGGGTGAGCAGGCGAGGCGGCGTGAGGTTGAGCTCTTCGATCGCCTCGAGGAATAGCGTCGCGGCAAGAAGCGGCAGCGCCGCGCCAGCGATGGCGAGGAGCGCCGCCTCGATCGCCACGCCGAGCGCCGAGGGAGGGCGTCGCGCTTCCGCCTTGCGGATGACGCGGCAGATGAAGCGCCGGCCCGGCCAGGCGACCAGGAAAGCGAGGACGGCGGCGAACAAAAGCTCGAACGTCTTTTGCGTGTCCATCTCGGCCGGAAGGCCGCGCAACCAGGCGAGCAGGGTGCGCGCAAGCACAGCGCCGAAGAATGGCGCCGTCGACACCACCGTCTCCCATAGCGAGAGCGAGACGATGCTCGGCGATTGCTGGAACGTCCTCTCGGTGAAGACGGCGCGACGACGATCGGCGATGCGTGTCGCGAGCTGCCCTGCCTGAACCTGAAGCGAATTGGCGGCAGCGAGAAGTCCCACCGCCGCGTCTCTAGACGCGGTTACCTGCTCGCGCAGACGCGCGCTGTCCGGCGTCTCGGGGATATCCTGCGTCCCGGCCTTTCCATCGGTCTTCGGCGTGAGCAGGGCCGCGCGCTGGTTCAAATCATCGACCTTGGGCGCGGTGCTCGCGATAAAGGTCGCGAGCTGTTGCGCCAAGGGATCGAGCCGGTCTCGCAATTTCGTCAAGGCCACTTCGTCGAGCTTTGCATCGTCGAGCGATTGCTCGATCTGATCGAGCTCGCGCTTCAAGCCGTCGAGCTGCGCCTGCTGGCGCTGAGTGTCGGCATCCGGCGCTTGCGGAACCGGCTGGGCCGACGCGGGCGCACTCTGCCGGGCGGCGGGCGGGGCAGCCGCGGTCTGCGCCCATGCGGCGGCCGGCAAGAGGGCGCAGGCGATCAACGTCGCGATGGCGAGCCGAAGCTTTCGCCGGGGCTTCAACCGTATGGTGTCTCGCTCGGCCATGGCTCGCATGAACGGCCCTCTCCGAAGCTCGGGGCGGAGGCATCGAGATGGAATCGGCACAGCCATTCTATCTCTTTTCGCCTGCCTTATCGCAAATAATCGCGTTTTTGGATCATGCTTGACGCGATTCGTCAGGTTCCACAATGCCTATGCGGCGGCCGCAAGCAAGGCGCCCTGCAAGCGCCCGAACGAGTGCCGCGGTCAATGAATCGCGGTCTCGAGGTCGCGCGCCATGTTGTGATGGGACGGAGCCGGTTCGCTCGGTTCGCCCAGCCGCTCGGCGAGCCAGGCGAGATGGGCGTCGTGCACGCCGAGGCTCACGAGATGGCTATGCGTCGACACGACATAGTCGCGGCAGCTCCCCTTGTTGCCGCGCGCCCTTTGCGCATGGCCGAGGAGCTGGGGCAAGGGAAGCCTGCCGGCATAATGCGCGTGGGTGCGATTGACCACATAGGCGAGCGCCGTCACCTCGCGGCCATCGACGAGCTGAAGCGCGACATCGGTCTCGCGGTAAACGGAAGTGCCTTCGCGCCAGGTGAGATAGGCCAGGGTCGCGGCGCGATCGGCGGCCTCGACGCGAAAACCCACGCCGACACAAGAGCCGCCCTGGTCGAGCCCGAGCACCAGCCCGGGGCATTCGGGCGTGCCGCGATACTCGTGAGAGAACAGGCAAAGCGAGCGGTGATAGCCAAAAAGCCGCGCCGCATGGCGTTCGGCATGCGGAAAACCCGGCCGCCACATCAGCGAGCCGTAGCCAAACACCCAGAAATCGCCATGCTGATCCTTGACCTTCATCACGCCCTTAGCTCCATGCGGGTCAACGCCGTTATCAGCTCGAAACCTCGTGAACAATCCTCATGCCGACCAGCATCCCTCCCGTTCCGGCCCGTCGTGACCAAAGGCCCGTGCGCCGCGCCCGCCGCACGGCGCTTGTGGCGCTCAGCCTCCTCTTGCTCGCCTGTGTCGCGGGAGCGGGCTTCTCTTATGTGGTGACGACCAAAGTGGAGGCTGGAATCGAGCAGAGCCTCGCGCGTGAAGCGAAAAACGGGCGCAAGCTCACTTGCGCCACGCGCGAATTTTTCGGCTTCCCCTTCCGCATCGCGATGCGTTGCGATGCCCCCAGGCTCGAGATCGAGCAGCCTTCCGGCAAGCTCACGCTTTCCGCGGCGCGCCTTACCGGCGTCGCCCAGATCTATGACCTCAACCATGTGATCGTCGAGGCGCAAGGCCCGCTTTCGCTCGAGGCGCCGGGCGTCGCCGATACCGAAGCCGATTGGCGCTCGCTTCTCGTGAGCTTCGTCGCGCAAGGCGGGGCTCTCGATCATGCCGACATGGCGGTCGAGGCGCCGAGCCTTCGTGTGCGCGACGGGCAGAACATGATCGCCACGCAGGCGGAGCGGTTCGAGCTTCATGCGCGGCGCGATCCTCGACGCCCGCCTGGAGACGAGGCCGTCGAGATCTCCTCCAGATTGACGCATCTCGCCTCCCCGGTGCTCGACGGCATTGTCGGGGAGACGAGCCCGGTCGATGGCGATGCCGATGTTTCGATCTCGAAAGTCGCGGCCTTGCAGGCAAGGGCTCCTGAGGCTCCTTCGCTCCCGCTCGAGCGCTGGCGGCTCGCCGGAGGCGCTCTGCGGGTCACCGCTGCGAATGTCACCAAGGGCAGCCTCAAGGCCGGCGCCTCGGGCGAGCTGCAACTCGACGAGCTGCACCGCGTGCTCGGCCGGCTCGACACCTCGGTCGAGGGGGCCGAGGCTTTGCTGCCGCGCCTCGGCCTGCCGCCCACGGCGCTCGCCTTCCTCAAGCTGAGCGGAGGAAAATTGCGCTTGCCGATCACGCTGAGCAACGGCCGGATAGCGGTCGGGCCGGTTTCGGTCGCGCGGCTGATCCCTTTGTATTAAGGCGTCGTGGCTCCTCTCGCTCCTCGCCTTCCCGTATAAGGAAAAGCTCAGCCGCGCTGCCAGAGGCGAGGCTTATGCGTTCGGGACTTGGATCACCGCGTCCGCGGTTCTGGCTCCTTGGCTTCAACCCGCGGATATGCGAAGCCCGGCTCAACGCAAGGGGCGAGCGAAGAAGCCAGGGCATGACGGTCGCGGCGTAAAGAGGAGTTCGACAATGCTCATCGGTGTTCCAAAAGAGATCAAGGTCCGCGAATATCGCGTCGGTCTCGTGCCGGCGAATGTGCGCGAGCTTATCCTGCACGGGCACGCCGTGATCGTGGAACGGGGCGCGGGCGAAGGGATCGGCGTCGCCGACGCGCAATACGAGGCCGCGGGCGCGAAAATCGTGCCCTCCGCCCCCGAGGTCTGGGCCAATGCCGAGATGGTCGTGAAGGTGAAGGAGCCGCAGGCCGAAGAGCGCAAGCGCTTGCGGCCGGGCCAGGTTCTCTTCACCTATCTGCATCTCGCGCCGGACCCCGAGCAGACGCGCGATCTCGTCGAGAGCGGCGCGATCTGCATTGCCTATGAAACCGTGACGTCGCCGAGCGGCGGCTTGCCCCTTCTCGCGCCGATGTCCGAGGTCGCGGGCCGCATGTCGATCCAGGCGGGCGCTTATTTCCTGGAGAAGGCGCATGGTGGCCTCGGCGTACTTCTCGGCGGCGTGCCGGGTGTCGATCCCGCCAAGGTGGTGATCCTCGGCGGCGGCGTGGTCGGCACGCATGCGGTCCATATCGCGCTCGGCATGGGGGCCGAGGTCTGGGTGCTCGACCGCAATGTCGATGTGCTGAAGAATCTCTGGCGGCAATTCGGCCGCCCGCTGAACACCGTGTTCTCGACGCGCGAGGCGGTGGAGAACCATTGCCGCACCGCCGATCTCGTGGTCGGCGGCGTCCTCATCCCGGGAGCCGCGGCGCCGAAGCTCGTCGACGCCAAGCTCGTGAGCGAGATGAAGCCCGGCTCCGTCATCGTCGATGTGGCGATCGATCAAGGCGGCTGTTTCGAGACCTCGCATCCGACGACGCATGACGCGCCGACCTACGTGGTCGACGACGTCATCCATTATTGCGTCGCCAATATGCCGGGAGGCGTGCCGCGCACCTCGACTTTCGCCTTGAACAACGCGACGCTGCCCTTCGTGCTGGCGCTTGCCGACAAGGGCTGGAAAAAGGCGCTCGGCGAAAATCCGCATCTTCTCGCGGGCCTCAACGTCAGCAAGGGCCACGTCACCTACAAGGCGGTGGCGGATTCGCTCGGCTACAAGTTCATGGAGCCGACGCTGGCGCTCGCGTGATGTGGGGAGGGGGAGCTCGATCATTCTTGTAGTGCGGCGATCCGCAGTCACGGAGAATAGGGCGCTACTCCCCCCGCCACACGGGCTTGCGCTTCTCGATGAAGGCGCGCACGCCCTCTTCTGAATCCTTCGCGCGCAGCGCGGCGACGACTGCCGGCAGCCGCGCGGCCTGCGCCTCCTGCGCCGTGAGATGGGCGGTGCGGCGAGCCACCTGCTTGATGGCGCGCACCGAAAGCGGCGCGCAGGCGAGGATGTCGTCGACCCAGCGCCCGACCGCCGCGTCGAGGCCTGAACGTGGCACCACCTCATTGACGAGCCCGATGCGGAAGGCCTCGGCGGCCGGGATGCGCCGCCCGGTGAGCAGCAGGCCCATTGCCTGGCGGAACGGCACCTGGCGCTGCAGCAAGGTCATGCCGCCGTCGAGCGGCAGGCGGCCGACGCGCGCCTCGGGGAGGCCGAAGCTCGCCTCCTCGGCCGCGACGATCAGGTCGCAGCCGAGCGCCATCTCGAGCCCGCCGCCGAGCGCATGGCCGTTGACGCGCGCGATCACCGGCACATCGAGCGTCTGGCGAAGCGCGATGCCGCCGAAGCCGCCTTCGCGTTCATTCGCCCAATAATCGAGACCGCTTCCGCCGGAGCCGCCCTTCATGTCGGCGCCGGCCGAGAAGGCGCGCTCTCCCGCGCCGGTGAGCACCACGACGCGCACCTCGCGATCGGCCTCGATCGCGGTCCAGATGCGCTGCAACTCCCGCTCGGATGCCACGTCGATGGCGTTCAGCACCTCGGGCCGGTCGATGGTGACGCGCGCTACGTGGTCGGCGACGGCGAAGCGGATCGGCATGAGGAGACTAGCCCGCCGCCCGGATGCGCGGGCTTTCGATCTCGGCGAGCACCTCGGCCGTGTGCTGGCCGAGATCGGCCGGCGGAATGCGAATGGAAACCGGCGCATCCTCGAGATGGATCGGCGAGCCGACGACGCGCACGCGTTCGACGTGGCCCTCGCACTCGATGACCATGCCGTTGATCGCCGCCTGCTCATCCGCGAGCGCCTCGGCGAGCGTGCGCACCGGCGCACAGAGAAGATCCTGTTCCTCGAGCCGCGCGAGCCAATTCGCCGTCGTGTCGCTCTTGAAGCGCTCGCGGAAGATCCGATGCAGCGCCGCCTTGTTCTCGGCCTGCAGCGCATGCGTCTTGAAGCGCGCATCGTCCGAGAGCGCGGGTAGCCCCAGCGCCTTGCCGATGTCTCCGATCGGATCGGCCTTGAAGGCGCCGACCATGACGAGCGCGCCATCGGAGGTCTCGAAAACGCCGGTGAGCGGCATGGCACCCCAATTCACCTCGCGCCCGCGCATCAATTGCGCGGCCGCCTCTTGCGTCTGCGCGGCGAGCATCGAATCGAGAAGCGAGACGCTGAGCCGCTGGCCTCGCCCTGTCTTCTGCCGCTGCAGAAGCGCGAGCAAGACACCTTGAACGAGATGCATGCCGGCCGAATAATCCGCGAAGGTCGTCGAATAAACCGAAAGCGGCAGGCTCGGATCGGCGCGCCGCGCCATCACGCCCGACATCGCCTGCGCGAGCACGTCCTGCCCGCCCTTGTGCGAATAAGGTCCGGTGAGGCCAAACCCCGTGCCGACCGCGTAGATCAGGCGCGGATTGCGCTTCGAGAGCTCCTCATAGCCGAAGCCCATGCGCTCCATCACGCCGGCACGAAAATTATTGACCACGACATCCGCCGTCTCGAGGAGGGCAAGCACCGCCGCCTTGTCCTCGGCCTTGCGCATGTCGAGCACGACCGAGCGCTTGTTGCGGTTGAGCGAGCAATAGACGGGCCCGGTCAACCCGGCGGGATCGTTCGGGAAGGAGGTGCGCGAAAGGTCGCCCGTGCCGGGTCGCTCGATCTTGATGACGTCGGCGCCATAATCGGCGAGCACCTGCGTCGCGACCGGCCCCATCATCACCTGCGTGAAATCGATGATGCGGATGCCGGCGAGGGGAAGTTGGTCGGTTGCGGTCACGCGGCTTTCTCCATGATCTTGGCGTTGGCCGAAGGGCGATCGCCCGGATCGCCGCCTTGGGCACGCACACGCGCGCAGATGGCCGAGGGCTCGACGCGGCGCAGCGGGATATTGCTCTTGAGCGCGAGCGCCGCCGCGATCCCGGCCGATTGGCCCATCGACATGCAGGGCGGAATCTCGCGCGACATCTTCTGCGCGCTCTCGGTCGCCGAGTAATGGCGGCCGGCGACGATCAACCCCTCGAGGGTCCTCGGCAACAGGGCACGGTAGGGCGTGTAGTAATCGCGGCCGCGCGCCACCGTGTCGTGGAAATGGACGCGCTCGAGCACATCCTCCTTGGTGACCACATATTCGCCTTCGAGCATACGCGTCTGGCGCACGCCGAGCTGCGGGGCGACATCGACGACATAGCAATTCTTGAAGCCCGGCACGCTCGAGCGCGCGTAATCGAGGAGGGCAGCGATGCGCTTTCGTCCCTCGAAATCGGCGCGCGTCAGATCCTCGACCGCGAGCGCATCAAAACCCGTCATATGCGGGCAGTTGCACCAGACGACCCCGGGAAGCGGCGTCTTCAGCCACCAGAAATCCCAGGAGCCGCCGATCAGGCGCTTCGCCTGCTTGTCGATCCTGGCGAATTCCTCCGGATTGCCGATGCGGAAATCCTCGGCTTCCTCGGCGTCGACCCCGCCGAGACGAAACACCGTCGTGACCATATAACCGCCCTCAGTGAAGGCAGCGCCCGCCGCGGCCGCGACGTCAAGGTCGCCCGAGGCGTCGATCACGACATCGCCGAGGATCGCCTGGCGCCCGGCCTTCGTGTCGCAAATCACGCCTTGGACGCGATTGTCCTTCACGATCACCTTCGAGAACCAGGAGTGGAGCCGAAGCCCGACGCCGGCCTCGGCGATCATCTCGTTCGAGACCCGCTTCCAGCCGTCCGGATCGAAAGCCGCCGCCATCACGATCGGCGCGGGTTTCATGCGGGCGCGGAAATCGAAAACGCCCCAGCGGGCCCATTTGCGGTGCAGCTCGGCGCTTTGCTTTCGCTCCTCGGGCGGCGGGAAGACGCAAAGGCCAATCTTCGCCATCCGCTCGATCATTTCCATGCAGATGCCGGTGACCGTTGTCTCATCGCCATTGTGCATGTCGTCGAGCACGAGCACCATGCCGCCGGAGGCGAGGCCGCCGAGATAAGGGTAGCGCTCGACGAGCGTCACCGAGCAGCCCTCGCGCTTGGCCGCGATCGCCGCCGCGAAGCCGGCGGGCCCGCCGCCCACGACGACGACGTCCGAACGCGCCACGACACGCGCTTCGCCCGCGGGTTCGGCGATGGTTTCTTGCGTCGTCATGATCCTCTCCTTGAATACATGGCGGGCCGGCCCCTCAAGCGGCCGCCGGCGGCTGCCAGCGCACGATCAGCCTTTCGGCGAGCGCGATCGCCATGAAGAACGCGACCGAGAAGGCGGAGCCGACGAGCACCGTCGCGTAAAGCAGCGCCGAATCGAAAGCGTAGGTCGCCTGGATGATGAGCGCGCCGATGCCGTAATTCGAGCCGATCCACTCGCCGACGATCGCACCGACCACCGAGCTCGAGGCCGAGATGCGCAGCGCCGAGAAAAGATAGGGAAGCGAATTATAGAGGCGAAGCTTCAGGAAGATTTCGCGCTTCGAGGCGGAGAGCACGCGCATCAGCTCCATGGCTTGCGGGTTCACGGCTTCGAGGCCGCGCACCATGTTCACGAGCGTCGGAAAGAAGGAGATCACGGCCGCGATCGCGATCTTCGGCGCAAAGCCGTTGCCGAGAAGCAGCACCAGGATCGGCGCCTTGGCGACCACCGGAATCGAGTTGATGAGCACGACGAGCGGAAAGAAGGTTTCCGAGAGCGCCTTGCGATGCACGAAGAGCGTGGCGAGCGCGATGGCGAAAACATTGCCGATGATGAAGCCGCCGACCGCCTCGACCATGGTGGGCCAGAGATTGCTCAAGAGTACGTCGGATTTCGCGACCAGCGTCTCGAGCACGACGAGCGGAGCGGGGGCGATGAAGGGCGGCACCTTGAGGAGATCGACGAGCGCCGCCCAGACCGCGATTCCGATAAGGATGCCGAGGCAAGGCAGGACCTTGCGCCTTATCGCCTCGCGCCGCTTGGCGCGGCGATATTCGGCCTCGGCGGGATCGACCCGCGTCTCGAGCCCGGCAAGATCGGCCGAAGCGCTCATGCTTCACCAGCGAGGAGGCCGCGCAGCTTGGCGGCGATGCGGTTGAAGGGCTCGGTCTCGCGGATCGCGAGCGCGCGCTCGCGCGGCAAATCGATCTCGACCGCGGCGCGCACACGCCCCGGATTGGCCGCGAGAACGAGCACCGTCTCGCCGAGATAGATCGCCTCATAGACCGAATGCGTGACGAACAAGATGGTTGTGCCGGTCTGAAGCCAGATGCGGCGCAATTCCTCGTTGAGCCGGTCGCGCGTGATCTCGTCGAGCGCGCCGAACGGCTCGTCCATGAGCAAGATGCGCGGGCCGCCGAGCAGGGCGCGCGCGATCGAGACACGCTGGCGCATGCCGCCCGAGAGCTCATGCGGGAAGCTTCCTTCCCAGCCTTCGAGGCCCACGAGCCGCAAGAGCTCGCGCGGCGTCGGCGCGCCCGCCGGCAAGCCGCGATGCCCGCCGACCTCGAGCGGCAGCGCGACATTCTCGAGCGCCGTGCGCCAGGGCAGGAGCGCCGCGTCCTGGAAGACGAAGCCGAGCGCCCGGTCGAGCCTTGCTTCGCGCGGCGTGCGTCCGAGGACGGTGATGGTGCCGCTCGTCGGCGCGAGAAGATCGGCGACGAGGCGCAAGAGCGTGGACTTGCCGCAACCCGATGGCCCGAGAAGGCTCATGAAACCGCCGCTCTCGACCGAGAAGGAAACATCCTCGAGCGCCGTCACGGTGCGCCGCTCGGTGATGAAGCGCATCGAGACGTCACGGCAGTCGACCGCGATCCCGGCCTCGGCGCGAGGCCGCTTGGCGGGCGCCTCGCCAGGCGAGAGGCGCGAGAGAGGCTCGGCCATCGCCATGGTCAGCCGATCTTCGGACGCGCGTCGGCGGAGGCCTTGAGGATGTCGAGCGTCATCACCTCGTCGAGCTTGGGCGTGCGCTTCGAGAACTGCCCGAGCTCCGCGTAGGTGTCGATCTGCTCTTGCCACACGGCCGGGTCCATCGTGCCCCAACCTTCGGCCTTGGTCTTCGGCGAGAAGGCGAATTTCATCATGTCGTCGATCGCCTCGCGCTCGTCCTTCCAGACGAGGTTCGGGTATTCCTTGACGAGATAATCGATCGCCTTGTCGCGATTGTCGTAGGCGAAGGCCCAGCCCTTGCCGGTGGCGCGCATGAATTTGGTGACTATGTCGCTCTTGGTCTTGAGCGTCTCGCTCGTCGCGTAATAGGGAAGGCCGTAAAGCCGCACGCCCGAGTCCCAGAGCCGCAAATCGATGCGGTCGGGGCCGAGCACTTTCAGGGCCGTGGTGTTGGTGAGCCAGCCGGTCACCACGTCCACCTGTCCGGTAAGCAAGGGCGACATGTCGGCGCCGATCGGGACGATCTCGACATCCTTGAGCGGCACGTTGTTCTTGGCGAGCAACGCCTTGAGCAAGATCACGCCCGTCGCCTGGATGCCGACCTTCTTGCCGGCCATGTCGGCCGGCTTGCGAACCGGCGCCCGGGGAAGCGAGAAGAAGGTGTAGGGGTGCTCCTGCGCCCCGACGCCGAAGCAGACGACCGGAATGTCCTGCGAGGCGGCGAGCATGAGCGAGGGGCTCGACGACACTTGTCCAACCTCGTAGCGGCCGGATGCCACCACCGCGACGCCGTCGATATTGGGTCCGCCCGGCTGGATCGCGAGCTCGATGCCCTCTTGCGCGTAATAGCCGAGCGCCTTGGCGCAGACCTCGCCCACCTGGTTGCCGCCGAGAATCCAGCCAAGCTGCAGATTGACGACCGGCTGGGACGCGCCAATGGCGCCGAAATCGAGGAAGGCGCCGCCCGTGAGCGCCGCGCCGCCGAGAAGAAGGCTTCGCCGATTCATGAACATGATTGTCATTCCTCCCCGTTCGCGCCCGGCCTGCGCCCAAGCCTTTTGGCTGTCGCCCCGGCCCGAGCATGCGCGTGGCGTCTCGCGCCAATGGCCTCACCAGTGAAGCATATCGCGCAAGCATAGGGCTTTGCGCTCGCTGCTGAAAAGAAGATAGTTTCGCTCGTGGCGATGCTTTTTCGGCATCACAGGGAGACGAGCGGAGGCCGGCCATGCACGCGGCGGTGTTGCGCTATTTCGACCAGGTGGCCCGGCTCGGCTCGATCAGACGCGCGGCCGAGGCGCTCCATGTCGCGTCCTCGGCCGTCAATCGCCAGATCATCAAGCTCGAGGCGGAAATCGGGACGCCTCTCTTCGAGCGGCTGCGCAGCGGCGTGCGGCTCACCGCGGCTGGAGAGCTCCTCTTGCGCCATTCTCGTGAAACGCTCGCCGATTTCGAGCGCACCCGCCTCGAGATCGCTGGCCTTGCCGGAACCGTCACGGGCCATGTGCGCATCGTCTGCCTGGAATCGCTTCTCTTGCGCTTCATGCCGCAAGTGGTGGCGGAACTTGCCGCGGCGCACCCGCAAATGACGCTCACGGTGGTCGGCATCGATCCCGGCGACACGGCCGAGGAGATGCGCTCGGGCCGCAATGATTTCGGCGTGCTCTTCGCCGATCGGCGGCTGCGCGGCGTCGAAGTCTCGGGAATTTTTCACACCTCGATCGGCGCGGTGATGCGGCCGGATCATCCGCTCGCGGCGCGCCGCTCGCTCACCTTCACCGATTGTGCGGCCTATCCGGTCGTGATGCTTTACGACCGTTGGCTGCTCGACCTCATCATGGCGACCGAATTCGCCGAATCGGGCGAGAAGCTCGTGGCGCGCCTCGTCTCGAACTCAATCGAGTTCATGCGCCAGATCATAGAGCGCGGGCTCGGAATCGGCTTCTTCACGCCTATCGGCTTCATCGACGAGATCGAGCGCGGCGAGCTCGTTCACGTAGCGCTCGCCGAGCCGCTCCTTGCCGACAGCGCCATCGCCATCCTGGTGCCGCGGGGCCGCGAGCCGACCTTGCCGGCGCGCATCGCCATGGACGCTATTCGCCGAAACCTTGCGGAATTCGCCAAGCGACTGCCGCGCCAATCGAGCGGCCGTAACACACGGCGAAAAACTCATGCGCCGGGAACGCGCTTGCTCCGCTTGTAGAAGCGCCCGCGCACAGCTTACTATAATCAACGCGGCGCGAGCTCGGCGATGAGGCCGTTCGCCGTGTCCGCCAACTGGCTGAAGGCGCCGAAGTTGAACTGATTCACGGCGACGAAGACCCCGACGCCTCGGCTCGGCGCGAGCGCCACATAGCTCATGAAGCCCTGGAACCCTCCGGCCTTCTGCAAGATGAAGGGCCGCGAGCCCTCGGGCCTCATGGCGAGCCAGGCGAGCCCGATCGCATCCATCTTGCCCGCTTCATCGAAGCCGACCGCCATCTCGAGGCCGTCTCGCTGAAGATAAAGCGCGTGGTCGATGACGCGCACGGGATCGCCCATGGGGTCGTTGCGGTTGAGGTGCCAGCGCATGAAGCGCACCATGTCGTCGGCGGTCGAATAGATGCCGCCTGAAGCGCCTTGCGCCTCGAGCGCCGCGAACGGCTCCATTGGATTGCCGTCGAAGTCGTAGCCTGTCATCAGCCGTGACTTCTGCGCCTCGTCGAGGCGAAGCGCGGTGTCGGCCATGCCGAGCGGGCCGGTAATCCGGGTTTTGAGAAGCTCTCCATAGCCGGTTCCCCCGGCACTCGCGAGCGCGGCGCCGAGCAAATCGAAGCCGAGGTTGGAATAGGCGGCGGCTTTGCCGGGCGGGAAGGCAAGCTTTGCCGCGGCGAGATAAGTTTTGTCGTTCTCCCACGAGAAGCGATCGTAAGGATTGGTTCCAGGCTTGGCTTCACCGGGCAAATCCCGCGGAAGGCCGGCCGAATGCGTCGCGAGATCGATGAGGGTGATCGGCCGACCGCCGGCCTCGGGCAGGGCAACGTTGCTTAAGAATTTCGCCGCCGGATCGGCGAGCCTCAGCTTCCCCTCGGCCGCAAGGCTCGCCAGCAGCTCGCCGGCGAATGCCTTGGAGATCGAGCCGATACGCAACATCGTGCGGCCGTTCGGCTCGAGCTTCGAACCTTTCGCGGTCTCACCGAAGCCGAGGACGACCGTATCGTCGCCACGCACAACGGCGAGCACCAGGCCCGGCGATTTGTAGTTGTACCACATCGCGGCCGCCGTGAGCTCGACCGCATCGCGCAAGCTCGCATCATCCGCTGAAGCTTCACCGGAAAAGATCGCCGCGGCGCCACCAAATAGAAGCGCCCCCAGAATACTTAACGGCCCTCGCAATCGCATGACCTGCCTCCCGGCAAAGCGCGACAGCCCCGAAAGCTAGCATGCACGCGTTTTGTGAGACAATTGGAGCCGCATCCGAAATTGGACGTCCTTTCGGCAAAAAATAATGCGTAATCAAATAGCTAAGAAGCAAGTGAGGATGGTGCCGGGAGCGGCGGCCAGTGCCCCAAGGATTGTCACGGCCATCAGCGCCGACTATTCATCCGTGGCGTGGGCCCCTCGGGGTCACGCGCGGAAGGATGGTTTCGTGGGAATCCTCGTCGCGCTGCGGCACGTTACGAGCTACCGATATGATCGTCCGATTGGGCTTGGCCCGCAGACGGTGAGGTTGCGCCCGGCGCCCTGTTGCCGCACGCGCGTGCCGAGCTACTCCTTGAAGATCTGCCCGACGCGGCATTTCGTGAACTGGCTGCAGGATCCGTTCGGCAATTGGCTCGCGCGCATCGTGCTTCCGGAAAAGACGAGCGTTTTCGAGGTCGAGGTCGGACTCACCGCCGAAATGGCGGCGATCAACCCCTTCGACTTCTTCATCGAGCCTTACGCGGAGGAGTTTCCCTTCGCTTATCCGGAAGAGCTCGGGGTCGAGCTTGCGCCCTACCTCAAGCAACACACGGCGGGCGACAAACTCGGCGCCTTTCTGGCCACGCTCCCGAAGGGGCGGCGGCCGACCGTCGAGCTCCTCGTCGAGCTGAACGAGCGCGTGCATCGTGCCGTGCGCTACGTGGTGCGCATGGAGCCCGGCGTGCAAGAGCCCGAGGAGACGTTGTCCCTCGGCTCGGGATCGTGCCGCGACTCGGCCTGGCTTTTGGTCGAGCTTCTCCGCCGGCTCGGCATCGCGGCGCGCTTCGTCTCCGGTTACCTTATCCAGCTTCGCGCCGATATCGATCCGCTCGAAGGGCCGCAGGGTCCCGAGAAGGATGTCGCCGATCTTCACGCCTGGGCCGAGGCCTATTTGCCGGGCGCGGGCTGGATCGGGTTCGACGCGACCTCGGGGTTGCTGTGCGCGGAAGGCCATTTGCCGCTTGCCGCGGCGGCTCATTACGGCTCCGCCGCGCCGGTCTCGGGCGCCGTCGAGCCCGCAAAGGTCGATTTCACATTCGACCTTGGTGTCGAGCGCATCAACGAGACGCCGCGCGTCACGAAGCCGTTCTCGGAGGAGAGCTGGCGCAAGCTCGATGCGCTCGGCGAAGCGATCGACAACGATCTCGCCGCGCAAGATGTCCGCCTCACGCTCGGGGGAGAGCCGACCTTCGTCTCGGTCGATGATTTCGAGTCCGCCGAATGGCGGACGGCCGCGCTCGGCCCGACAAAGCCTATGCTCGCCGACAAGCTCGTTCGGCGTCTGCACCAGCGCTTCGCGCCAGGGGGCCTTCTGCATCACGGACAAGGCAAATGGTACCCTGGCGAAAGCCAGCCCCGCTTCGCCCTCGGGCTTTTTTGGCGACAGGACGGCAAGCCGATCTGGAGCGATGCCTCGCTGATCGCGGAAGAAGACGCAGGCGTCAGCTTGAGTCTCGCTGACACCGAGGCCTTCGCGAAACGGCTCGCCGAACGCCTCGGCATCACGCCAGACCATGTCGTTCCCGCCTATGAGGACGCGGCCTATTGGCGCGCGAAGGAACGCGAGCTTCCGGTCAACACGAGCCCGGCCGATTCGAAGATCCAGGATGAGGAGATGCGCGCGCGTCTCGAACGCGCCTTCGCGCATGGCCTCGACAGCCCCCGTGGCTTTGTCCTGCCGATCCGGCGCGCGGAAAGCGGGGAAAAGGGCGAGGTGGTCGGGCGGTGGGCGAGCGAGCGCTGGCGGCTTCGGGACGAGCGCCTCATCCTCGCGCCCGGAGATTCACCTCTCGGCTCGCGCCTGCCGCTCACTTCTCTTCCCTGGCTCGCGCCTGCCGATTACCCTTATGTGGTCGAGCAGGACCCTCTCGAAGCACGCGGCCCCTTGCCCGAAACGCCTCGCTGCGATCGAAGCAAAGCCTTGGAAAGCGGCGCGGAGCAACAAGAGCCGCAAGCGCCAGGGGGCGCTGCGCCGGAGGACGCCGAGGACGCGGTACGCACCGCGATCACGGTCGAGCCGCGCGACGGGGCGCTGCGCGTCTTCATGCCGCCCGTTGCCCGCCTCGAGGATTATCTCGAGCTCGCAAATGCGGTCGAGGCGACGGCGCGCGCCACGAAGCTTCCGATTCGGCTCGAAGGTTACGCGCCGCCCTTCGACCCTAGGCTTCGCGTGATCAAGGTCACGCCTGACCCAGGCGTCATCGAGGTGAACATCCATCCGGCCTCGAGCTGGCGCGAGTCCGTCGCGACGACATTGGGCGTCTATGAGGATGCGCGCCAGACGAGACTCTGCGCCGAGAAATTCCTGATGGACGGGCGCCATGTCGGCACGGGGGGAGGCAATCACATCGTGCTCGGCGGCGCGACGCCCACCGACTCGCCCTTCCTGCGGCGTCCCGATCTTCTGAAAAGCCTGCTCATCTATTGGCAACGCCATCCGGCGCTCTCCTATCTGTTCGCCGGCCTCTTCATCGGGCCGACAAGCCAGGCGCCGCGCGTCGACGAGGCGCGCCATGACGCGCTCTACGAGCTCGAGATCGCCATGGCGAAGGTGCCGAGCCCAGGCGAAGGCGAGGCGCCGCCTTGGCTCTCGGACCGGCTTTTCCGCCATCTTCTCGTCGATGTGACCGGCAACACGCACCGCGCCGAGATCTGCATCGACAAGCTCTACCCTCCCGAAGCCTCCGGCGTCCGGCTCGGTCTCGTCGAGCTGCGCGCCTTCGAGATGTCGCCCGACGCTCGCATGAGCATGGCGCAACAGCTTCTCATCCGCGCGCTTGTCGCCTGGTTCTGGCGCGAACCTCGGCATGGCAATCCGGTGCGCTGGGGCACCACGCTTCATGACCGCTTCATGCTGCCGGAATTCATCAAGGCCGATCTCCGCGACGTGCTGTCGGAGCTGAAGGAGGCGGGCTACGCGCTCGACGCCTCCTGGTTCGAGGCGCAGCACGAATTTCGCTTTCCGCTTTATGGCGCGATCGAGCGGGAGGGCTTGCGCCTCGAGCTTCGCCAGGCGCTCGAGCCATGGCCCGTGCTCGCCGAGGAAAGCTCGGCCGGCGGCACCGCAAGGCCCGTCGACTCATCGGTCGAGCGCTTGCAGGTGAAGGTCACGGGCCTGACGCCTGCACGTCACATCGTGCTCTGCAACGGTCGGCGCGTGCCGCTTGCACCAACCGGCATTGCGGGAGAGGCGGCCGGAGGCGTTCGCTTCAAGGCTTGGCAGGCCGTGTCGGGAATACACCCGACGCTTGCGGCCGATACGCCCTTGATCTTCGACCTCGTCGATGCCTGGAACGGCTTGTCGCTCGGCGGGTGCGTTTATCATTCGGGCCATCCGGACGGGCGCAACCCTGGCGTTTTTCCTGTGAATTCGCGCGAAGCCGAGGCGCGCCGCCTCGTCCGTTTCGAGGAGCGCGGCCATACTGCGGGCCGAATCGATTTGCCAACAGAGGCCCCGCCGGGAGAATTTCCATTGACGCTCGATTTGAGGAGGCCCGGGTAGCTTGGCTCTTGACCGCCCGAACGCCTTACCGAGCCGTAGCCGCGGTGCCGAGAGACGCCTCGCCGGCTGGACGACAGGCTATTCGAGCTTGCCGGGCGTGCATGATGAATTCCTTGCTGGGGACGGCGAGCCGCGCCCGCATTGGCTGCATTTCCTGCAAGCGCTCGCCGAGCTCGATGCGGCGGAGATCGCGCGCCGTTTCGCCTCCGCGGACCGGCACATCCGCGACATGGGCATTTCCTACCGCGTCTATGGCGAGACGGGCGAGCGCTCCTGGCCGCTGAGCCACCTGCCGCTGCTCATCGGGGAAGGCGAGTGGCGAGAGATCGCGGCGGGCGTCGAGCAGCGCGCGCAACTCCTCGAAACGCTTCTCGGCGATCTCTATGGCGAAGGGCGTCTCGTGAGCGACGGCGACTTCCCGGCCGCGGCCGTTACGGGAAGCGCGAATTTCCTGCGTCCGCTGCAGGGCGTGAAGCCGCCCGGCGGGCGCCATCTCCATCTTTACGCCGCCGATCTCGGTCGCGGCCCCGATGGACGATGGTGGGTGCTGGGCGACCGCGCTCAGGCACCGTCAGGCGCGGGCTACGCGCTCGAGAACCGCCTCGTGCTCTCGCGCGCCTTGCCGCTCCTCTACAACGAAATGAATGTCGAGCGTCTCGCTCCTTTCTTCCAGGCCTTTCGCGCCGGATTGCGCGGTGCGGCAAGGCGTTCCGAGCCGCGCATCTGCCTTTTGACGCCCGGGCCTCTGAGCGAGACCTATTTCGAGCAAGCCTATCTCGCGCGTTATCTCGGCTTCCTTCTGGTCGAGGGCGATGACCTTCTCATGCGCGAGGGTCGCGTGCATGTGCGCACCATCGCGGGGCTCAAGCGCGCCGACGTCATTTGGCGCCGCGTCGACGGCGACTTCACCGATCCGCTCGATCTCAACGCCGCCTCGCGGCTCGGTGTGCCGGGGCTGACGCAAGCCATGCGCGACGGCAATGTAGTCGTCGCCAATATGCCCGGGTCTGGCGTCGTCGAAGCGCCAGCCCTCTTGAGCTTCGTGCCCTCGCTGAGCCGGCGCCTCGCCGGCGAGGAGCTGAAGCTTCCCAACACGGCGACCTGGTGGTGCGGCCAGAAGCGCGAGCGCGACGAGGTCATCGAGCGCCTCGACGAGATGGCGATCCGCGGCGCCTTCAGCGACTGGGTGCCAGGCTTCGCTCCCGCCGCGACCTTGCTCGGCAGCGAGCTCGGCGCAAAAGACCGCGCGCGCCTGATCGCGGCAATGCGGGAACGCGGCGCCGATTATGTCGGCCAGGAGGTGGTGAAGCTCTCGACGACACCCTTCTGGGAAGACGGCCGCCTTTCGCCGCGTCCCTTCACCTTGCGCGTCTTCGCCGCCGTGACGCCCGAGGGCTGGCGCGTCATGCCGGGCGGCTTCTGCCGCATTTCCGACGCGCCCGATGCCCGCGCCTTCTCCATGGGCGAGGGCGTGCGCTCGGCGGATGTCTGGGTGCTCGGCGACAAGCCGGCCGAGATGGTGACGCTCCTCCCGCAGAGCGAGGCCGTGAAGGTGCGCCGGCTCATGGGCACGCTGCCGAGCCGCGCCGCCGACAATCTCTTCTGGCTCGGACGCTATCTCGAGCGCGCCGAGGCGACGCTTCGCCTGATCCGCTGCCTGTGCGGCCGCTCGATCGAGACCGACTCGATCTCGCGCGGCACGCGCCCGACGGTCGAACGCCTGCAGCGCCTCTTGATCGCCTGGGGCGCCGTGCCGAAATCGCAGAAGCACCGCTCCGCGACCGCTTTCGCCTCGACGGCCTTGCACCTGGGTGAGAATTACGGCTCCGCCGTCGCGCTCTCGCGCGAGGCGCTTCGCACCGCCTCCGTGATCCGGGAACGATTGTCACCGGACGCCTGGCGGCTCGTGGTCGCGCTCGAAGCCCGGCTCGACATCGCGGATGCCGCGCCGCCCTCGGAGGTCGAGGCCTTCGATCGTGCCGATCAGGCCTTGCGGGCGCTCGCCGCGCTTTCGGGCCTGATGCATGAGAACATCAACCGCGTCGCCGGCTGGCGCTTTCTCGACATGGGGCGGCGCATCGAGCGCGGCATTGCGACCTGCCGCTTCGCGCGTATCTTCGCCACGTCCGACGCCACGGCGGACGATCTCGACGTGGTGCTCGACCTCGTCGATTCACAGATCACTTATCGCTCGCGCTACCGCGCCGGTGTCGCGCTCGCGCCGGCGCGCGACATGGTGCTGCTCGACCCGTATAATCCGCGCTCGGTGGCTTTTCAGGTGGCGCAGATCGATGCCCATCTCGCGGATCTCCCGATCCTGCGCAATGACGGCATCCTCGAAACGCCGCGGCGCATGAGCACGAGCCTCAATTCCGAATTGGCGGTGACCGAGGCAGAAGAGCTCGACGGCGCGCGGGTTCTGGCCATCGAGCAGCGCATCATGCGGCTCGCCGAGGCGGTGGCCTCGCGCTATTTCCTGCAAGGACCGAGCGCCACCCGCGCCGACAAACAGCCCGATCTTGCGTGATCTACGACGTCCGCCACGTCACCACCTATTCCTATGACGCGCCGGTCGCTTTCGCGCGCTGCGCACTGCGCCTGCTGCCGCGCGACGAGAAGCACCAGCGCGTGCTCTCCTCTCGCCTCGACATCAAGCCGTTGCCGGTTTCCCGCAACGAACGTCAGGACTTCTTCGGCAACCGGGTGGTCGATGTCTCGCTCGAAACAGCGCATCGGCAATTGCGCGTCGAGGCGCGCTCGCGCGTCGAGGTCCGGCGCGACGAGCCGTCCCTGTTGCGCACGAGCCCGGCATGGGAGGAGGTCAGCCGTCGCGCCTTCGCGTCGCACACGCTCGCGCCGTCCTCGCCTTCGCATTTCCTCTATCCGAGCCGGCTCGTCCCGCTCATCGAGCCGATCACCCTTTACGCGCAAGAGAGCTTTCCGGAAGGCATCGCGATCATCGACGGCGCGGCCGATCTCATGCACCGCATCCGAGCGGATTTCCTTTACGACCCCAAGGCGACGGCGATCTCGACGCCTATCCTCGAGGCTTTCGAGAGGCGGATCGGCGTCTGCCAGGACTTCGCCCACGTCATGATCGCTGGCTTGCGCGGGCTCGGCCTGCCGGCCGCCTATGTCAGCGGCTACATCCGCAGCGTTCCGGCTCCCGGCAAGGAGCGCCTCGAGGGCGCCGATGCGAGCCATGCCTGGGTCTCGCTCTGGTGCGGCCCCGAGGAACGTTGGATCGGCTTCGACCCGACCAACGACAGGGAGGTCGCCAATGAGCATGTCGTGCTGGCGATCGGCCGCGATTATGACGACATCTCGCCGATTCACGGCATTCTCCTCGGCCCGGGCGAGCAGGAGATCGATGTCGGGGTGGACGTGGTCCCTTGGACGGGAGCGGCGGCTTGAGCCCGCGAGCCCGTGCTCCCGGCACGAGCGGCGCGCCTTGACAGCCAAGCGGCCTCGGCGCAGGCGAGGTCCCGTCGGAGCGTGATCATGCGCCCGTTAACGATGTTGAGCATGATCTCGTCATCGAGCTCGATGCCGGTCTAGACCATGCTCCCGCCAATCGAGGGGCGCCGGCCGGAGGGTCATAGGGATTTGACGAAGCGCGTTCTTCTGATCATCGGCGGCGGGATCGCGGCCTATAAGGGGCTCGAGCTCATCCGCCTCTTGCGCAAACGCGGCCTCGCGGTGCGCTGCATCCTGACGCGCGCCGGCAAGGAATTCATCACTCCGCTCTCGCTCGCGAGTCTGAGCGGCGACAAGGTGTATGAGGAGCTGTTCTCGCTCACCGATGAAGCCGAGATGGGCCATATCGAATTGTCGCGCGAAGCCGATCTTGTCGTCGTCGCCCCCGCCACCGCCAATCTGCTGGCGCGGATGGCGGGCGGCCTCGCAGATGACATGGCGACGACAATATTGTTGGCGACTGACAAGAAAACCCTGGTCGCGCCGGCGATGAATTTGCGTATGTGGCTTCACCCGGCGACGCAGCGCAATATCGAGACGCTTCGCAAGGATGGAATTCTGTTCGTCGGACCTGACGATGGGGATATGGCCTGCGGCGAATATGGCCCTGGCCG
>DASZIL010000116.1:0-4224 GCA_035949255.1 Beijerinckiaceae bacterium
CCTCAAGCGCCATTATCGCTACCGCATCTTGAACCGGCGCGCTCCACCGGCGCTCGAGGCCGGACGGGTCTGGCACGTGCCGCGCCCGCTCGACGCCGATTTGATGCATGAGGCGGCGCAGCTCCTCATCGGCCGGCACGACTTCACCACCTTCCGCGCCGCCGATTGCCAGGCGCGCAGCCCGGTGAAGACGCTCGATCGCCTGGATGTGAATCGACAGGGGGAAGAGGTCGTGATCTATGCCTCGGCGCGCTCTTTCCTGCATCATCAGGTGCGTTCGCTCGTGGGCACGATCGAGATGGCAGGGGCCGGCCGCTGGACGCTCGCCGACGTCACCTCGGCGCTCGAAGCGCGCGATCGCTCGCGTTGCGGCCACATGGCGCCCGCGGCGGGACTATGCCTGATCGGCGTGGACTACCCCGATCGGTAGGATACGCCGAACTTCACGAAGGGTGCCTCATGCTTCGCTTCTCCGCCCATCTGAGCTTTCTCTATCTGGAGCTGCCGTTCGCGGATCGCCTCGGAGCGGCCGAGAAGGCGGGCTTTCCGGGTGTCGAATGCGCGGTGCCGGAGATTGCGGCCGTCGAGATGCGCCGGCGCGTCGGCGATCTCGGTCTCACCCTCGTCGGCATCAACACCACGCCCGGCGAGGCGGAAGGCGAGCGCCTCGGCTTCGCCGCCCTGCCGGGGCGCGAGGAGGCTTTCACCCGCAATCTCGACGAGGCGCTCGCCTATGCGGCGACCGCCGGTGCCGGGCACGTCCATGTGCTTTCGGGCTTGATCGACGCCATCCCGCGCGAAGCCGCCGAAGCCGCCTTCATGCGCAACATGGAAGCCGGGATCCGCAAGGCCGAGAAGGCGGGCGTGAGGCTCGTCATCGAAGGGCTGAACTCGCGCGACCGGCCGGGTTATTTCCTGTCGCGCTCGCAGGATGCCTTCGACATCGTCGATCGTTTCGGCTCGCCCTGGCTCAGGGCGATGTTCGACACCTATCACGCCCAGATCATGGAAGGCGACATCCTCGCCCGGATCGCCGCAAACCTCTCGCGGATCGGCCATATCCAGATCTCCGGCGTGCCTGGCCGGACGGAGCCGGATTTCGGCGAATTGAACCATCGCGAAGTCCTTGCGGGGATCGATCGGCTCGGCTGGGCGGGTTTCATCGGCTGCGAATACAAGCCGCGCACCACCACTGCCGAAGGTCTCGGCTGGATGAAGACGCTGGTTTCTTGATCGAGGAGCCACGCCCCGCGATCCTCGCGAGAAGGGCGAGCTCAATCATGGCAAGACCGCATATCTTTTGCGATGAGCACGCGCTCGATATATGAGTGATGCTGGTGCTTTCGGCTGCCGAACGGGAAGATCGTCTCGGCTCGCGTTTCAAGTCACTTGCGCCGGAGAGATTGCCATGAGCCAGGATCATATCCGCGATCTGGACGATCTCGCCGCCTCCATCCCCCATGGCGCCAAGCTCGCGGTGCCGGCCGATTATTCGGGCCCGGCCATGGCGGCGACGCGCGCCCTCGTCCGGCGTGGGGTGAAACATCTCCATCTCGTCTGCGTTCCGGTGAGCGGGCTCCAGGCCGAATTGCTGATCGGCGCCGGCGCGGTCGACATCATCGAGACCTCGGCGGTGACGCTCGGCGAATTTGGGCCGGCGCCGCGCTTCGTCGAGGCGGTGCGTCGCGGCAAGATCACGCTCAAGGACGCGACTTGCCCCGCGATCCACGCCGCCCTTCAGGCGGCCGTCAAGGGCCTCCCCTTCATGCCGCTGCGCGGCATTCTGGGAAGCGATCTCCTCCGGCATCGCAAGGATTGGAAGGTGGTCGAGAACCCCTTCGAGACCGGCGACCGCATCGTGGCGCTTCCCGCGATTAAGCCCGACATCGCGTTGTTCCACGCCCCGCTCGCCGATCGCGAGGGGAATGTCTTCATCGGGCGGCATCGTGAGCTGATGACCATGGCGCATGCGGCAAAGCAAAGCTTCGTCACCGTGGAAGAGATCAGCGAGGCCAACCTCTTCGAGGACGAGCGCCTCGCGGCGGGCGTGATTCCGGCGCTCTACATCTCGGCCGTCGTCGAGGCAAAGTCGGGCGCCTGGCCGCTCGGTCTTTGGAATGCCTATGGAGAGGATGAAGCCTTCCTGCGTCGCTATGCGGCGCTCGCCAAGACCGAAGAGGGGTTCGCCGAGGTGCTCGCGCGCTGGCTCGACGAGCCCGCGATGGCGGCGGAATGAGCGCCGCGCTCATCTCCGAAACGTCGGCGCCCACGCGCCAGGAATTGCTGATCTTCACGATCGCCGGGCTGCTTACCGGCTGCCGGCATGTGGCTGTCGGCGCCGCCTCACCCATTCCGGGCGCGGCGGCGCTTTTGGAGCGCGCGCGTTCGGGAGGCGCTTTGCGCGTCTCCCTGCTCGGCTCGACGCGCAACAATTTCTTCACCGATGGCGGCGTCGAGCTTTTCGATTGCGCCGCGCAAGGGCGGGTCGACGCCTTCTTCCTGGGCGGTGGGCAGATCGATGGCGAAGGGAACGTCAACCTCGTCGGCACCGGCGCCTACCCCGCGACGGAGGTTCGCTGGCCGGGCTCGTTCGGCTCGGCCTATCTTTACTTCCTCGTGCCGCGCGTCATCCTTTTTCGCGAGGAGCACACGCGGCGCGTTCTCGTGGAAAAGGTGGATTTCATCAGCGCGCCGGGAACGAGCGAGAAGGGAATCTACCGGCCGGGCGGGCCGCACGCGCTTTTGACCAATTTGGCGCTCTTCGACTACGACCGCGTCCGTCATCGCTTTCGTCTCAGAAGCGTGCATCCCGGCCACTCCGTCGAGGAAGTGCTCGACAACACGGGCTTTGCGTTCGAGCGGCCCGAGACGGTGCCGCGAACGCCGTCGCCCGATCCCGAGACGCTCGCCTTGATTCGCGGCCCCATCCGCGGCGAGATCGCCGAGGTCTATCCGCGCTTTGCCGCGACCGCCTTCGCGCCGAGGGTTGACCGATGACCGCATCCGACCCGCTGATGACACCCTTCCAACTCAAGCACCTCGCCCTGCGCAACCGGATCATGTCCACAGCCCATGAGCCGGCCTATACCGAGGATGGGATGCCGAAGGCGCGCTACCGGCTTTATCACCGCGAGAAGGCGAAGGGCGGCATCGCGCTCACCATGATCGGCGGCTCGGCGATCGTTGCGCCCGATAGCCCTCCGGCGTTTGGCAACATCCTCCTCTACCGGGACGAGGTGGTGCGCTGGCTTGGAGAGCTAGCCGACGACGTCCATGAAGAGGGCGCGGCGGTCATGATCCAGATCACCCATCTCGGGCGACGCACGAGCTGGAGTAAGGAGGATTGGCTGCCGGTCCTTGCCCCTTCGCCCATTCGCGAGCCGGCGCATCGCGCCTTCCCGAAGGCGGCCGAGGATTTCGATCTTGCGCGCATCCGCCGCGACTACGCGGACGCGGCGGAGCGCTGCAAGGCGGCCGGGCTCGACGGGCTCGAATTCGAGATGTACGGCCATCTCCTCGATCAGTTCTGGTCGCCCGCCACCAATCGCCGTGACGACGGCTACGGCGGCTCGATCGAGAACCGGATGCGCTTCTCGCTCGAGGTGCTGGATGGGGTGCGCGAGCGCGTCGGCGAAGATTTCATCATCGGCTGCCGGCTGGTCTGCGACGAGGATTGGGATCGTGGGCTTTCGCGCGAGGAAGGCGTCACCATCGCGCGCCGGCTCGCCGAGACCGGCAAGGTCGATTTCCTCAATGTGATCCGCGGCCATATCGACACGGATGAGGCGCTCTCGCATGTGATCCCCGGCATGGGCGCGCGCTCGGCGCCGCATCTCGATTTCGCGGGCGAAGTGCGGGCGGCGGCGCATCTCCCGGTGTTCCATGCGGCGCGCATCCAGGACGTCGCGACCGCCCGCCATGCCATCGCGGCCGGAAAGCTCGACATGGTCGGCATGACGCGCGCCCATATCGCCGACCCGCATATCGCGCTCAAGGTCGCGCAAGGGCGCGAGGATGAAATTCGCCCCTGCGTCGGCATGGGCTATTGCATCGACCGGATCTATTTCGGCGGGGAGGCCTTGTGCATTCACAACGCCGCCACGGGGCGCGAGGCCACGATGCCGCATGTGGTTTCGCCCTCCTCGGGGCCACGCAAGAAGGTCGTGGTCGTCGGCGCCGGGCCCGCGGGGCTCGAGGCGGCGCGCGTCGCGGGCGCGCGCGGGC
>DASZIL010000117.1:0-2343 GCA_035949255.1 Beijerinckiaceae bacterium
TTGGGATGGACCGGCGATTTCGCGCCGAGGCCCTTGCCCAAAATCTCGTTGGCGCGGTTCGCGATGACCTCGTTGACATTCATATTGGTCTGCGTGCCCGAGCCCGTCTGCCAGATGACGAGCGGGAACTCCGCGTGCATGCGTCCGGCGATCACCTCCTCGGCGGCCGTGACGATCGCCTTCGCCAGGAGAGGCTCGAGGAGCCCGAGCTCCTCGTTCACCAGCGCCGCGATCTTCTTGATGAGCGCGAGCGCCGAAATGATCTCGCGCGGCATCGTCTCCGCGCCGATGCGGAAATTCTCCAGGGAGCGTTGCGTTTGCGCGCCCCAATAATGCTCGGCCGGCACGGCGATCTCGCCGAACGAATCCTTCTCGATGCGCTCTCTCGCCACGATCCTCTCCCTCCGCAAGCCGCACCTCGATCAGCCGCGATGCCGCGCCCGCTCATGCCCGCGAACGCGGACATCCAGTTCCATTGGCTTTCTTCCAATATAAGCCTGGTTTCCCGCTTTCGCGGAAAAGAGCGGAGTTGAGGCGGCCGCTTCGAGTTTTCCGGTGGGAATGCCGCTCAGCGCAAGGCTCTGCGCTTGCGCGTGGCGGCCGCCTTCTTGGCGGAAGCCGAGCGCGCCGAAGCCGGCCGCGAGGCCGAGGCCTTGCCGCCGATCCTTCCGCCCTTGCGGGAAGGGGAAGTGTCCATCGGCTGTCCCCGGCCCGAGCCGCTCTTCTTGCCGCCGCCCGTCTCCTTGTTCACCGTGGCCCAGGCGCGGCGCTCGGCCTCCTCCTCGGGAAGGCCTCGCGATTCATAGCTCTCTTCGATATGCTCGGCTTGGCGTTTTTGTTTGTCGGTGTAACTGGATTTATCCCCGCGTGGCATTTGCGATCCTCCGAGGCTCAGGGCCGTCTCCGCACGGCTCCCGTCGCGCGATGTGCCATTCCGGCGGCCCGCGCCTTCGAAACGCAAGCCCCGATGGGGAGTTCCGAGCGCAAGGGTCGAGAGAGCCTTGCGAGGCGAAAATTGGTCACGGGTCGAGGTGGGAAGCTTTAGCCGGAAAGGGCAGCTCATGATCAGGGTCGGCGTTGGCGGATGGACCTTCGAGCCCTGGCGCGGCAGCTTCTTTCCGAAGGGGTTGCCGAAGACGCGCGAGCTCGAGCATGCGAGCCGCAAGCTCACCTCGATCGAGATCAACGGCACTTATTACAGCACGCAGAAGCCCGAGACCTTCAGGCGCTGGGCGCAAGAGACGCCCGATGATTTCGTCTTCTCGCTCAAGGCGAACCGCTTCGCCACGAACCGACGCGTTCTCGCCGAAGCCGCCCCCTCGATCGAGCGCTTCATCGGCAGCGGGCTCACGGAGCTCAAACAGAAGCTCGGGCCGATCCTGTGGCAATTCGCGCCGACCAAGCGCTTCGAGGAGGAGGATTTCGGCGCCTTCCTCTCGCTCTTGCCACGAGAGCTCGACGGGCTGAAGCTTCGCCATGCGCTCGAGGTCCGCCACGAAAGCTTTTGCGTCCCCGCCTTCGTGGCCTTGGCGCGCCAGCATGGCGCCGCGATCGTCTTTGCCCATTCGGAGAAATATCCGGCAATCGCCGATGTGACGGCCGATTTCGTCTATGCACGCCTGCAAGGCACGCGCGAGGAGGTGCCGACCGGCTATACGCCCGAGGAGATCGAGGCGTGGAGCGCCTGCGCGCGCGCCTGGGAGAAGGGCGAGGTGCCTAAAGGGCTTCCCCGCATCGACGAGCGCTCGCCGAAGAAGGGCAAGCGCGACGCGTTCATCTACATGATCTCCGGCGCCAAGGTACGTGCCCCGGCCGCCGCGATGGCGCTCATCGCGGCCCTTCGGTAGGGGGGCGCTCGTTCGCGACTTCCTTTCGCCTGTCGGGCGGCATAGATACAAGAAGGGTCGAAGGAAAATCGCCATGCTCATCGACGGTCGCCACACCCGCACCATCTGGCTCGAGGATGACGGCGAAAGCATCGGCATTCTCGATCAGACGAAACTGCCCTTCCGCGTCGAGCGGGTGCGATTGACCTCGCCGGGCGAGGTCGCGCATGCCATCTCATCGATGCAGGTGCGCGGCGCGCCCCTCATCGGGGCTGCCGGCGCCTATGGGCTCGCGCTCGCGCTCGCGGCCGACCCGTCGGATACGAGCCTCGGCGCCGCTCATGAGCTTTTGGCGCGGGCGCGGCCGACGGCGGTCAATCTGCGCTGGGCGCTCGACCGCGTGGCCGCGCGGGTTCGCCCGCTCGCGCCGAAATCTCGCGCCCAGGCTGCCTATGCGGAGGCCAAGGCGATTTGCGACGAGGATGTCGCGATCAACGAAGGCATCGGCCGGCACGGC
>DASZIL010000118.1:0-8674 GCA_035949255.1 Beijerinckiaceae bacterium
TATGCGGTCGTCGAACGGGAGGGTACGGCGTTTCGCACCCATTGCTCCCTGCATCTCGACACGGGGGTCGATCTTCAGGCCTCGGCGATTGCTCACGACCCCTATGCGAGCGCCGACATCTCTTCCGAACGCATCGAGAAAAGATTGCGCCGCTACAAGCGCAAGCTCAAGGAGCGGCGCCCGGCGGCCGCCGTCGCGCAAGCCGAGGAGGCCCGTTACGACGCGCTCGCGACGACCGAGACAGAGGGGGCGGAAGGGTTTCAGCCGGTAGTCGTCGCCGAGGAGAAAGCGCGGCTTCGACGATTTTCGGTGGGCGACGCGGCCGCCGAGCTCGATTGCAGCGGCGCGCCCGTCCTCGTCTTCCGCCACGCCACCAGCGGACGCATCAATGTCGTCTATCGCCGCCTCGACGGTCACATCGGCTGGGTGGACCCGGCCGGCGACCCTGACGGATCGGCGTGAGGGACGCGTTCGCGCCAATCCGGCGCCGGCGTCACCACCTCCCTTTGGAGCTTTGAAAACCTATGCCTCTCGATGATCTCCTCGTTCCCGGCTCAGTCTTGCCGGCGCTCAAGGTGAACGGCAAGAAGCAGGCCGTGCAGGAGCTTTCCGCGCGCGCCGCCACCGTCACCGGCCTGCCCGAGCGGGACGTGTTCGATGCCGTCCTGCAGCGCGAGCGCCTGGGGTCCACGGGCATCGGCTCCGGGATCGCGATCCCCCATTGCAAGCTCCAGAAGGTGACGAAGCTGCACGGTGTCTTCGCGCGCCTCGAGAAGCCGATCGATTTCGATGCGCTCGACGGCGAGCCGGTCGACCTCATCTTCCTCCTCGTCGCGCCGGAAGCCGCGGGCGCGGACCATCTCAAGGCGCTCGCCCGCATGGCGCGCCTGTTGCGCGACCCCGCGATCACCGCGAAGCTTCGCGCCATGCGCGACGCGGACGGCATTTTCGCCCTCCTCACCCAGCAGCCGGCGGCCGCCTGAAGCAGAAGGTGAGGCCGGTTTCCGTCTGACCGCGTCCGAGGCAATATGAGCGCGTGAGCGCCGCGACGTGAAACAGGACCCCTTGCGATGACCTACCAGTTCCAGGAGCTTTTTCCGCTCGTCGGCGACACGACGCCTTACCGTAAGCTCACGAAGGAGGGCGCGCGCGTCGAGACCTTCAACGGCCAGGAGATCCTCGCGGTCGAGCGCGAGGCCATAAGGCTGCTTTCCGAGCAGGCTTTCGTCGACATCAATCATCTTTTGCGCCCCGGCCATCTCGCCCAGCTCGCGCGCATCCTCGACGACCCCGAGGCGACCTCGAATGATAAGTTCGTCGCCTACGATCTTCTCAAGAACGCCAATATCTCGGCGGGCGGCGTGCTGCCCATGTGCCAGGACACCGGCACCGCGATCGTCATGGGAAAGAAGGGCCGGCTCGTCTTCACCAAGGGCGATGACGAAGGCGCGATCGCCGAGGGCGTGCGCGACGCCTATCTCAAGCGCAATTTGCGCTATTCGCAGCTCGCGCCCCTCTCCATGTTCGAGGAGAAGAACACGCGCTCGAACCTGCCGGCGCAGATCGAAATCTACGCCGAGGGCGAGGACGCCTATAAGTTCCTGTTCATCGCCAAGGGGGGCGGCAGCGCCAACAAGAGCTTCCTCTTCCAGGCGACGCCCTCGATCCTGACGCATGACCGGCTCCTCGCCTTCCTCAAGGAGAAGATCCTCACGCTCGGCACCGCCGCCTGCCCGCCCTACCACCTCGCGATCGTCATCGGCGGGCTCTCGGCCGAGCAGACGATGAAAACGGTGAAACTCGCCTCCACCCGCTACCTCGACGCGCTCCCCGTGCAGGGCTCGGAAGAGGCGCATGCCTTCCGCGATCTCGCGCTCGAAGGCGAGATCCACAAGCTCACCCAATCGCTTGGCGTCGGCGCGCAATTCGGCGGCAAATATTTCTGCCACGATGTGCGGGTCATCCGGCTGCCGCGACATGGCGCGAGCCTGCCGATCGGGCTCGGCGTCTCCTGCTCCGCCGACCGGCAGGCGCTCGGCAAGATCACCAAGGAGGGCGTGTTCCTCGAGGAGCTCGAGCACAATCCGGCGCGTTTCATGCCCGAGGTCGACGAGGCGAAGCTCGGCGGCGACGTGGTGCCGATCGATTTGAGGCGGCCGATGCGCGAAATCCTCGCCGAGCTGACGCGGCATCCGGTGAAGACGCGGCTGTCGCTCACCGGCCCGATGATCGTAGCGCGCGACCTCGCTCACGCGAAGCTCCGCGAGCGGCTCGATCGCGGCGAGGGCCTGCCGAGCTACATCAAGGACCACCCGGTCTACTACGCGGGCCCCGCCAAGACACCGAACGGCTATGCCTCCGGCTCCTTCGGCCCCACGACCGCGGGCCGCATGGACGCCTTCGTCGATCAGTTCCAGGCGGCGGGCGGCTCGATGGTGATGCTCGCCAAGGGCAACCGCTCACCCGTGGTGCGCGAGGCTTGCAAGGCCCATGGCGGCTTTTATCTCGGCTCGATCGGCGGCGCGGCGGCGCGGCTCGCGCAAGATTGCATCCGCAAGGTCGAGCCGCTCGAATATCCAGAGCTCGGCATGGAAGCCGTGTGGCGCATCGAGGTCGAGAATTTCCCCGCCTTCATCGTCATCGACGACAAGGGGAACGACTTCTTCAAGGCGCTGAATCTGGGGTAGCGGCCAGCTCTTCCTCCCGCCTCTTGGGGCGGGAGAAGGTGCCGTTCGCGTTAGCGAGCGGCGGATGAGGGTCTTTCCATCACGACAAACATTTATTGGCAGGATGCCTCTTGAGACCATGGCCGGTAACCCTGTCGTGCTGCGCAAACACCCTCATCCGCCCCTTGCCAAGGCAAGGGGCACCTTCTCCCGCGCGAAGAGCGCGGGAGAAGGAAGCGCATCTTTTTCCGCGCCAGTGTCATCATTGGCGCCGCTCTTCGAGGCGCGCCCTGCGCCCGCCTCGGCGGGAGCGCTGTCGGCGATCTGGCAAGGCCTCCATGATGGCGCGTCGCTCGGCTTCGTCCATCGCGCTCCAGCTGGCGACCTCGTCAGCCGTGCGCGCGCAACCGACGCACATTCCGTCTTCGGGCGAAATGAGGCAGATGCCGAGGCAGGGCGTCTCGATCAGGTCCATGGAGCGATCGTCATGATAGGGTGGAGTCTCGCTGCTGAGCGATAGAGCAGCTAACGCCAGGGTCAAGCCCGGCTGAGCTCGTAACGAGAAAAAAGCTCCCTATCCCATCGCCAGAACGAGAAGGAAGGCGAGCTCGGCGAGGATCTGCGCCGCGCCGGCGACATCTCCGGTCTGGCCGCCGATCTTCTGTTCGGCAAGCGCGCAGACGCCTCGCGCCCCAAGGAGCGCGGCGACGCAGGCGCCAAGCGCGCGCAAGGCCCCGAAGCCGCCGGCGAGCACAAGGACGAGCGCGATGCCGCAGCCGATGAGCACCGCATTGGTGAAGGCGGGGACGGGCAAGCGTCCCGCCGTCGCGCCGGCGCCGTCCCGCCGCGCGGGATGAAGAAGCGCGAGCGGCATCAGCCCCGCCGCGCGCGAGAGGCCAGCCGCCGCGATCAGCGCCGCTCCGGCCGCGCGTGGCCCGTCGAGCGCGAGATCGGCGATGAGTCCCACGCGCAACAGCATGACGGCGAGGAGCGCGAGCACGCCGAAGCTGCCGAGCCGGGCGTCGCGCATGATCTCGAGGCGGCGCTCGATCGAGGCTTGCGCGAAAAACCCGTCCGCCGTGTCGGCGAGCCCGTCCTCATGCAAGGCGCCGGTGACGAGAACGCCGCAGGTGACCGCCAGGATCGCCGCAACCATCGGGCCGAGTCCGAGGCCGCGCGCCACGAGAAGCGTCACCGCCATGACGAGGCCGATGAGCGCGCCCGCGGCCGGAACGGCCGGCGCGATCATGGGGAAATCGAAGGCACCTCCCTCAAGTGTCTCTTCGGCGAGGCGCGGAACCGGAAGTCGCGAATAGAAGCGCAGCGCCTGCGCGAGCGCGATGTGGAAACGAGGACGAGGCACGGAAGCGCTCATCGCCCCGCATTGCCAAAAGGTCGCGAGACGGCCAAGAAGCCAGCTGGAAGCCACGACCGCCGCAACCGCAAAAGAACCTTCATGAACAAGAAACCCGGAACCTTGCCTTTCGACGATATTCGCGCGCTCGTCGCGGCGATGCCTGGCCCCGACGAGGCCGCGATCGCGGCCGCGCGGGCGCGCGACGCCGTGTTGACGAAACCGCCCGGCAGCCTCGGGCGCCTCGAGACCATCGCAGAATGGCTTGCCGCCTGGCAAGGGCGCTCGCCGCCGAAGGTGGAACGCCCGCTCGTCGCGGTGTTCGCCGGCAACCACGGCGTCGTGGCGAAGGGCGTCTCGGCCTTCCCGGCGAGCGTCACGCAGCAGATGGTGGCGAATTTCGCGGCGGGCGGCGCCGCCATCAACCAGATCTGCGCGACATTCGAGCTTGGCCTCAAGGTGTTCGACCTCGCGCTCGATGTGCCCACGGGCGACATCACCGAAGGGGCGGCGCTCGAGGAGGCCGCTTGCGCCGCCACCATGGCGTTCGGCATGGAGGCGATCGCGGGAGGCGTCGACCTTCTGGCGCTCGGCGAGATGGGCATCGGCAACACCACGATCGCGGCGGCGATCTACACGGCGCTTTACGGCGGGCCGGCGGCGCGCTGGACGGGACGCGGCACCGGGCTCGACGATGAGGGCCTCGCGCGGAAGGCAGCGGCGATCGAAGCCGCCATGGCTCGCCATCGAGGCCATCTCGCCGATCCGCTCGAAGTGCTGCGTCGTGTCGGTGGGCGCGAGGTCGCCGCGATCGCCGGCGCCATCCTCGCGGCGCGCACGCAACGCATCCCCGTCATCCTCGACGGTTACGTCGTGACGGCGGCGGCGGCCGTGCTCCACGCGCTCGACCCGCGGGCGCTCGATCATTGCGTCGCGGGCCATCGCTCGGCCGAGGGCGCCCATGCGCAGGTGCTCGAGCGGCTCAAGCTCGCGCCTCTCCTCGACCTCGACATGCGGCTCGGCGAAGCTTCGGGCGCGGCGCTTGCGGCCGGTCTCGTCAAGGCGGCGGCGCGCTGCCATTCCGGAATGGCGACCTTCACCCAGGCCGGTGTCGACGAGAAGAGCGCGTAAAGAGCCTGAATTCAACGGTGGCTTTCTTCGCCTCTTCGAGAGCTGGTTTCCCGCGAGCCGAATGATCCCGGCTCGCCCGGCTGACCCGCTTGCTGCCGCGTGTCCTTTCGCCTCCTATTGACATCGACGCGGCGGGCGATCCTTCTTCGCGGGTCGAAAAGTCGGACCGTCCGCCGGGGAGAGCCCGTATGCATCCCATCAGCCGCGTTGCCGCATCCGCGGCGCTTCTCGCTGCCGGCCTCGCGGCTTCGCCCGTGGTGGCGCAAGAGCCGGTGACGATCGGCCTCGTCGTGCCGCTTTCGCCCCCCGGCGATCCGACCGCCGGCCAGCTCATCCGCAGAGGGGCGGAGCTCGCGCTCGACTATTACAACGGCAAGGGCGGCGTGCTCGGCGGGCGCAAGCTGCAATTATCGGTGCAGGACAGCCAGGGCCGTCCGGAAGGCGGCGTTGCCGCCTATCGGCGCGTCGTCGGCGAGGACAAGGCGGTCGCCGTCACCGGCTTCTTCCACTCTTCGGTGAACATCGCGGCGAACGAGGTCGCGAAGACGATGGGCGTGCCCACCCTCGGCACACAGACCTCCGCGGCAGACATCACGGCGAAGCACTACGAGATCGCCTTCCGCACCCATTTGATCGACCCGCTGCGCGTCGCGGCCTGGCTCGAATTCATGCAGAAGAAAGGCTTCAAGCGCGTGTCGATGCTCGCCGAGACCTCCGATTACGGTGTTGGCCTCGTCACCGAGACTGATCGGCAGATCAAGGAGAAGAAGCTTCCGATCGAGCTGCGGAGCCTCACCTTCGATCGCACCTCGACCGATCTCACCCCGCAGCTTCTGCAGGTGAAGGCGTTCAAGCCCGATCTTCTGGTGAATGTCGGCGTCGGCGCGCCGATGGATTTGATGATCGAGCAGGCGGCAACGCTCGCCATCACGCCGCAAGTGCCAATGCTCGTCTCCTACGATGCGCCGATCCGGCCGCAATTCTGGCAGCTCCATCCGAACACCGGCGACAAGCTCTATTTCATCGCCTACTACTCGCCCAAGCAAAAGCTCTCCGAGATCGGCTCCTGGTTCACCAAGGCCTATGAGGAGAAATACAAGGAATCGCCCGTCTACTCCTCCTTGAACGGCTTCGGCGACGTGGCGATCATCGCGCAAGCCGTCGAGCAGGCGAAAAGCACCGACCCGAAAGCCATCATCCAGGCACTCGAGACCGGAAAATTCGAATTCTGGTCCTCGGGCGACGTCACCTTCCCGAAGGCTGATGGCGTCTACTGGCATAATTTTTCCCCGCCCGTTCTCATCCTTCAGTTCCAGAAGCCGGGCCAGGATTGGAAGGAGGCGGAGGTCGTCTTCGAGAGCGGGGAATTACGGTGAGGGGAATTACGGTGACAGTGCACTTAATTCTGGCAACTCCCGGAAATAGAGGGGGAATTCTTGGAATTAAGCGCACTGTCACCGTAATTCGAATTCCGTAATTCCGTGATGTTTTCCTTTGAGCTTTTCACCCAAGCGCTGATCGCCGGCGTCGTCATCGGCGTGATCTACGCGCTCATGGCACTCGGCATCACCTTCATCTACTCGATCGTGAAGATGATCAACTGGTCGATGGGCGAGTTCTACATGCTCGGCTCTTACGCCCAGTATCTGATCGTCGTCTATTGGCTCGGCCCCGACCTCTGGTACGTCGCCGCGATCCTTTCGGCCGCCGCGGTGTTCCTCGCCGGCTGGCTGATCGAGCCTCTTCTGATCAAGCCGATGTTCACCGGCGGCATCGAGCGCCGCGACGATTATGCGACCGTCGTCACGATCGCGCTCCTCTTGCTGTTACGCAATCTCGCGACGGCACTCTCCGGCCCTTATCAGCGCACGCCCGGCACGAAATTGCCCGGCGTGATGCTCGGCCCCTTGCCGGAGAGCGGTGCGCGCTTTGCCGCTTTCCTCGCGGCGCTCGCCGCCATCGCGCTCTTCACTTTCCTCTTGAAGCGCACCTGGCTTGGGCTCGCGCTCAGGGCCGCGTCGCAGAGCCGGGTGGGCGCGCAGACTTCCGGCGTCGACGTGCTGTCGCTCGACAAGCTCGCCTTCGGCATCGGCGTCGGGCTCGCCGGCCTCGCGGGCGCGCTGCTCGCGCCCGTCTTCATGGTCTATCCGACCGATGGCGTCGTCACCACCACCAAGGGCTTCGAGATCATCGTGATCGGCGGGCTCGGCTCCGTTCCCGGCGCGCTGATCGCGGGCGTCGCGCTCGGCATCGCCGAATCGCTCGGCGCGACCTTCATCGCCTCCGCCTATCAGAACGCCTACGGCTTCGTGCTCCTTCTTCTCGTGCTCGCGCTTCGCCCGAGCGGCCTCTTCGGCGAGCGGCTTCGCCAGGCATGAGCGGCGCCCCGCCGATCCTCGAGGCCCGCAAGTTGTCGAAGCATTTCGGCGGCTTCCTCGCCAATGATTGCATCGATCTTGCCGTGGAGCCGGGCGAGATCCGCGGCATCATCGGGCCGAACGGCGCGGGAAAGTCGACCCTCGTCAATCTGATGACGGGCGTGCATCAGCCGAGCTCGGGCGATGTGCTGCTCGCCGGCGAAAGCCTCGTTGGACGCAAGCCTCACGAGATCGCGCGCAAGGGCCTGGTGCGTTCCTTCCAGGTGAGCCGCATCTTCGGCAACCTCTCTGTCCTCGACAATCTCGTCGCGCCGCTTCTCGCGGGGGTGAGGACGCGCGAGGCGCGCCAGGAAGGCGCCGCGAAAGCCCGACGCCTTCTCGAGCTCACCGGCTTGACGCGCCTCGCCGATGCGCCCGCGAAGACCTTGTCGGGGGGCCAGCGCGTGCTGCTGCAGGCAGCCGCCGGCTTCATGATGCCCTCGCTCACCTGCTATTTGCTCGATGAGCCCTTCGCCGGCGTCAATCCGGTGATCAAGGACCAGTTGATCGCGCTCATCGAGGAAGAGAGCCGCGCCCGCGGCCTGACCTTCGTCATCGTGAGCCATGAGATGGCGGTGATGCGCCGCCTCTGCCGCAAGATCACAGTGCTCATCGACGGACGCGTCGTGGCGGAAGGCTCGCTCGACGAGGTCGCGGCGCGCGCCGATGTGGTCGCGGCTTATCTCGGCAAGAGCTATGCGGGGTGAGGGACGCGCACGAATGGCTTGCCTTGGCGACCGCCGGTGGCGTTGCACCACCCAAGATCGCTAGCCGACTACCATACTCTATTTGAGGGTGCCTCGCCCTGGCGAGGCGGATGAGGGGGAGTGCCAGCGTGCGCCCTGAAGTCCCCCCTCTCTCGGCTCATTCGCTTCGCTCATGAGTCCCATCTCTCGCGCAAGGGGAGAGATGGGGCGCCCATTCGCTACTCGCTACTCATTCAAAACCGCAGGTTCACATTGCCTTTGATGCGCTGCGCTCGCCTGACGGGCGAAGTCGATCAGAATGTATAGCCGAGCCGAATGCCGACGACGGTCACCCCTTCGTTCGAACCGCAGCTCGACAAGGTCCCGCTGCCATTCGAGATGTGGTCGAATGTGAGCATC
>DASZIL010000119.1:0-6568 GCA_035949255.1 Beijerinckiaceae bacterium
CAAGAATTACAACACTTCCGATGCTTATGCGCTGGCCGCAAGCCTTCTCGCCGAGCGCATCCGCGGCTCGCGCGGCATTCATGCCCCCTGGCCTTCGGTCATCGAGGGGCTCGACCATGGCCAGAGGCTCGAGGCGCAAAAGCTTTTGCACAAGCTCGGCCTTTATGAAGACAAGCTCGACGGCCATCTCGGCCCCTCGCTGCGCGAGTCCACGCGCCGTTTCCAGGCCCAAAACGGCCTCGTTCCCGATGGGTATCCAACGCCGCTCCTCCTCGAAAAATTGCGCGCCGCGCATTGAGGCGGGCCGCCGAAACAACATTCGCGCAAGCGGACAGGATTTTTTCGTAAAGGATTGATATAACGAGACTATGAGAGGCGAGAACCGATAGCGCCTCGAACGCCTGCTCGCGCGATAGCCAATATCCCGCCATGAACCGGCGGTAGAGAGAGCCATGCATCGGGCTTTGCGACACGCTTCCTTGCTTCTCGCGCTGGCCTTGGCGCCCACGTTTTTTGCGCCCATTGCCGGTGCCCAGGAATCTTTCCTCGAAAGGTTCATCCGGGCCGGCAATCCCGCGCCCGTGAAAAACCCCGCCGAGCCCGCGCCCAGGCACTCGTCGTCAGGTGCGGCTGGAACCCACGCGGCTCACCATCAGGGCGGGCAAGGCCAGCAGGAGGTGCAGATCAAGACGAAGACCAATCCTTCGACCGCGATCCTCGTCATCGGTGATGCGCTCGCCGACAAGCTCGCCCAGGGCATCGACCAGGAATTCGGCGACAATCCCGATGTGCAGGTCGTGCGCAAGACGAAGCCCGTGTCGAGCCTCACACGCGTCGATGTCTTCGATTGGGTCGAGGGCGCACGCGCCGCGCTCTCGGGCCCGCAGCATTACGACGTCGCGGTGATCTTGATCGGCATCAACGATTGGCAGCCGATGCCGAATGGCGGAACCACGCTCGAACCGGGCTCGGACGCCTGGCGCGAGGCTTATGGCAAGCGCGTCGACGCCATGCTCGGCGTGTTCAAGGAGAAAAACCTTCCCGTGGTCTGGGTCGGGCTGCCGGTCATGGGGACGCCCAAATTCTCCGAGGAGCTCCAAAGCCTCAACGCCGTCGTGCGGGAGGCGGTGCATGCGTCAGGAGGAGCTTTCGTCGATCTTCACGACGCCTTCATCGGAGAGGATGGCAAATACACAGATACGGGCCCGGCGCTGAACGGCGCGATCGTGAAGCTGCGCACCAGCGACGGCGTGAGCTTTACCCAGCAAGGCGCGCTCAAGGCTGCCTATTTCGCCGATGTCGAGGTGAAGCGCATCCTCGCGGAAAAGCCGGCCGCAGCACCCGAAACGATCCTCGCCTCTCCCGGCCAACCTGGCGCGAAGGGTGACATCGAACGCCTGATCGATCAAATGGCCGGGACGCCACCTCCCGCCGACGCCGTGCCGCTGATCGCGAGAATCCCGGAACGCCCGGCGGTGGGGCCGGTAATTTCCCTCACGACGCCCGAGCGCGCCGCGGACGGCCTCCTCACGCCGCCCTTGACTCGCGCGCCACGGCCGCTCGGCTCTTCTTTCGCGATCGATCAATGGCGCGCGGCGAAAGCCGGGCGCTCCGACGATTTCAGCTGGCATCCTTGAAGAAACGCCAATTCATTTCCCCTCCGCGCCGGATCTATTGAAGTTCTTGCTTCGTTCGAAACGAAATGGCATGGAGATGATCAGGCTTATTCGTCCGGGAGAACCGCTGTGAAGCTCTATTCCTTGCCCTTGTCGCCTTACGCGGCGCGCGTGCGCGGTGCGATCTATGCCAAGGGCCTGAGCATCGAGATCGCCGCCCCGCCCGCCGACTGGCGGATATCCCCGGAATACCGCGCAATCAACCCGCTCGTTCGCATCCCCGTGCTCCTTCTCGACGATGGAACGGTGATCGCCGAATCCGCCGTGATCGTCGAATATCTCGAGGACGCCTATCCCCAGGTCTCGCTTCGACCCGACACGGCCGAGGCGCTCGCGCGGGTGCGCCTCATCACGCAAGTCGCCGATCTCTACGTCATGCAACCGATGATGCCGCTCTTCTACATGTTCGACGGGAAGGAGAGGGACGACGCCTTGATCGCAAACCAGCTCGCCAAGCTCCAGGAAGGGCTGAAGCATCTCGATGCCATGCTGCTCAAGGGCGAGTACGCCTTCCCGGGCCAGCTCACCACCGCCGATCTCTGGCTAACGCCGGTTCGCTTCTCGCTCGACGGCCTCATGGGATTTGCGAAGCTGCCGGGCCTTCTCGATGACCACAAGGCCGTCGCCGCCTATGCCGACACGGCAAAGAATGACGCGGCCCTCGGCCGCGTTTGGGATGAGATGGCGGAAGGCCTCGAGGAGATGATGGCGGCGCGCGCCGCGCGAGCGGCTTGAGCGCATGCCGATCTTACCGCAAAAATCCTAGCGCGGCAGCGCGCTCTCTCCTTCGAGGAAGAGGTCGACGGCGCGGGCCGCCTGACGCCCTTCGCGAATGGCCCAGACCACGAGCGATTGGCCGCGGCGCATATCGCCGCAAGCGAACACCTTGTCGATTGAGGAACGATAGTCGACCGTATTCGCCGCGATATTGCCGCGCCCATCGAGCGCGATACCGAGGTCCGACACAAGGCCCTCATGCACCGGCGACACGAAGCCCATGGCGAGCAGGACGAGATCGGCCCTGAGGTCGAATTCAGTGCCGGGCGCGGGCTTCATCGCCGTGTCGAGCCGCACGCAGTGAAGGTTCTTCACCGTGCCGTTCTCGCCGGACAGGCGCTGCGTCATCACGGCGAAGTCCCGCTCGGCGCCCTCCTCGTGGCTTGAAGAGGTACGCAGCTTCAAGGGCCAGTCCGGCCAGGTCAAAAGCTTGTTCTCCTTCTCCGGCGGCCTCGGCATGATCTCGAGCTGCGTCACCGAAAGCGCGCCCTGGCGAACCGAGGTGCCGATGCAGTCGGAACCGGTATCGCCGCCGCCGACGACGATCACATGCTTGCCGGAAGCGAGGATCGGCTGATCATTGGCGATGATCGGTTCGCGCGAGACGCGCCGGTTCTGCTGCGGCAGGAAGTCCATGGCGAAATGCACGCCGTTGAGCTCGCGGCCCGGAATGGGCAAGTCGCGCGGCTTCTCGGCGCCGCCCGCGAGCACGACCGCGTCATGCTCCGCAAGGAGCTTTGAAGCGCCAAGCCCCGCGCCGACGGTGATGCCGCAATGGAAAACGATGCCCTCCGCCTCCATCTGCGCGATGCGGCGCTCGACATGGTGCTTTTCCATCTTGAAGTCGGGGATGCCGTAACGCAGCAAGCCGCCGGGCTTTGCGCTCTTCTCATAGACATGCACCTCATGGCCCGCGCGTGCGAGCTGCTGGGCACAGGCGAGCCCCGCGGGACCTGAGCCCACCACGGCGATCGTCTTGCCCGTGTGGCGCGTCGGCGGCTCGGGAACGATCCAACCCTCCTCCCAGCCGCGATCGACGATGGCGCATTCGATCGTCTTGATGGTGACGGGCGCGTCCTGGATGTTGAGCGTGCAGGAGGCTTCGCACGGCGCGGGACAGACGCGCCCGGTGAATTCCGGGAAGTTGTTGGTGGAATGAAGGTTCTCCAGCGCCGCGCGCCATTCGCCGCTATAGACGAGGTCGTTCCAATCGGGGATTTGATTGTTGACCGGGCAGCCGTTGTGACAATACGGGATGCCGCAATCCATGCAGCGAGCGGCCTGATCGCGCGTCGCCTCCTCCGAAAGGGGAAGCATGAACTCGCGATAATTGCGGATGCGATCGGAAGCGAGCGCGTAGCGACGCTCCCGCCGATCGATCTCGAGAAATCCGGTGACCTTGCCCATCTCAGCGGCCCGCGAGCGCGTAAACGGGCTGCGCACGTTCCGCATTGAGCTCGGCGAGCGCGCGACGGTATTCCACCGGCATCACCTTGCGGAATTTCGGGAGATACTCCTCCCAATTGTCGAGAATGAGCTTGGCACGCGCCGAGCCCGTATACGCTGCATGCTTGGCGATGAGCTGATGCAGGCGCTCCCCGTCGAAACGGTCGAGATCGGCCATCACATCGACGAGGCCGTGGCCTTCGAGATCGCCGCCGTGATGATGCAGGCGCTGCATCATCACTTCCTCGGCCTCGACCGGCTCGAGATCGACCATGGAGAGGTTGCAACGCTTGGCGAAGGAGCCGTCCTCGTCGATCACATATGCGATGCCGCCCGACATGCCGGCCGCGAAGTTGCGCCCCGTCTGGCCGATGACGACGACGACGCCGCCCGTCATATATTCGCAGCCATGGTCGCCCGTGCCTTCGACCACCGCGATCGCGCCCGAATTGCGGACCGCGAAACGTTCGCCCGCGACCCCACGGAAATAGCATTCCCCCGAAATCGCCCCGTAAAGCACGGTGTTGCCGATGATGATGCTCTCCTCGGGCGTGATGTTCACCGCTTCGCGTGACGGATAGATGATGATGCGCCCGCCCGAGAGACCCTTGCCGACATAATCATTGGCCTCCCCTTCGAGCTCGAGCGTCACCCCATGCGCGAGCCAGGCGCCAAAGCTCTGGCCGGCCGTGCCGTCGAGCTTCACATGCACCGTCTCGTCCGGAAGCCCGGCATGACCGTAGCGCTTGGCGATCTCACCGGAAAGCATCGCGCCCGTCGCCCGGTTCGTGTTGTTGATCGAGGCTTCGATGAGCACCGGGCGGCGCGTCTCGATGGCGTTCGCCGCGCGCGCGATCAACTCTCGGTCCAGCACCGCTTCGAGCTTGTGGTCTTGCCGCTCGAAATGGAAAATGCCGGTACCGGGCAAAGGCTCCGGCTTGTGGAACAGGCGCGAGAAATCGAGCCCCCTCGCCTTCCAGTGCTCGATGACCTTCGCCTGGTCGAGCATCTGCATTTGCCCGATCATCTCGTCGAAGCGGCGGAAGCCGAGCGACGCCATGATCTCACGCACCTCCTCGGCGAGGAAGAAGAAGTAATTGATCACATGCTCCGGTAGGCCCGTGAAGCGCTTGCGCAGCACCGGATCTTGCGTCGCCACGCCGACCGGGCAGGTGTTGAGGTGACACTTTCGCATCATGATGCAGCCGGCCGCGACGAGTGGCGCGGTCGCGCAGCCGAATTCGTCGGCGCCCAAAAGCGCGCCGATGACGACATCGCGCCCCGTGCGCACGCCGCCGTCCACCTGCACCGCGATGCGCGAGCGAAGGCGATTCATCACGAGCGTCTGGTGAGTTTCCGCAAGGCCGATCTCCCAAGGGGAGCCTGCGTGCTTGATCGAGGTGAGCGGGGAAGCCCCGGTGCCGCCCTCGAAGCCCGAGATCGTTACATGGTCGGCGCGCGCCTTCGACACCCCCGCGGCGACCGTTCCGACGCCCACCTCGGAAACGAGCTTCACCGAAACGTCGGCCGCCGGGTTGACGTTCTTCAAGTCGTAGATGAGCTGGGCGAGATCCTCGATGCAGTAGATGTCGTGGTGCGGCGGCGGCGAGATCAGGCCGACGCCTTGCGTCGAGTGACGCACCTTGGCGATGATCGCGTCGACCTTATGGCCCGGCAATTGGCCGCCCTCGCCGGGCTTTGCCCCTTGCGCCATCTTGATCTGCATCACGTCGGAATTGACGAGATATTCCGTCGTGACGCCGAAGCGCCCCGAAGCCACTTGCTTGATCGCCGAGCGCATCGAATCGCCATTGGCGAGCGGACGGAACCGGTCCACCTCCTCACCGCCCTCGCCCGTGTTGGACTTGCCGCCGATGCGGTTCATGGCGATCGCGAGCGTGGTGTGCGCCTCGCGCGAGATCGAGCCGAAGGACATCGCTCCCGTCGAGAAACGCTTCACGATCTGGCTCGCCGGCTCGACCTCCTCCTGCGGCACCGGAGAGCGCCCGTCCTCTTCGGCCGATTTGATGCGGAAGAGCCCGCGGATCGTCAGGAGATTTTCGGCCTGCTCGTTGAGAAGCTTGGCGAAGGCGCGATACTGGTCTTGCTGATCGCCGCGCACCGCGTGCTGAAGAAGCGACACCGCTTGCGGCGTCCAGGCATGCGCTTCGCCGCGCAGGCGGAACGCATATTCACCCCCGACATCGAGCGAGCTGCGGTAGACGGGCGCGTCGCCGAAGGCGTCGCGATGGCGACGCACGCTCTCCTCCGCGATCTCGGCGAGGCCGACGCCTTCGATGGTGGTCTTGGTGCCGAAGAAGAAACGCTCGACAAAGGATGAAGAGAGGCCGACCGCATCGAAGATTTGCGCCCCGCAATAGGATTGGAAGGTCGAGATGCCCATCTTGGACATCACCTTCAACAGCCCCTTGTCGACCGACTTGATGAAGCGCTTGATGATCTCGCCCTCGTCGATCTCCTCCGGCAATTGCTGGCGCATCGCGGTAAGCGTCTCGAAAGCGAGATAGGGGTTGATGGCTTCCGCGCCATAGCCCGCGAGGCAGCAGAAGTGATGGACTTCGCGCGGCTCGCCGGTCTCGACGACGAGGCCCACCGAAGTGCGCAAACCCTTGCGGATCAGGTGATGATGCACGGCCGCGGTCGCGAGC
>DASZIL010000120.1:0-5419 GCA_035949255.1 Beijerinckiaceae bacterium
ACGAGCGCCTCGTCGGGCCTGCCGAGCGCGAGCTCGGCGCGCGCCTTCCCGGCGAAGAACATGGGCTCGTCGCCATGGGGCTCACCGACAATCCCGCCGAAGAGAGAGGCGGCTTCATCAGGCTTGCCGATCGCGAGGCACTCTTCGGCGAGCGCCACGCGATTGGCGATCGTTTCAGCGACCTCGACGGCCTCCTTCAAGGCCCGGTATCGCTTCGTCGGATCGAGTGCCTTCGCGATTTGGCGTTCGGTCTTCTGTCCGCTCACGCTGCCTCGCCATGCCGGAAGGAGCTCGGCGAGAACATAGGCGGCGGCTCCGAAGCCCGGCAGCAACAGCACCACATAGGCCCAGGGCCAGAACCGACCGGACTTCGCTGCGTGCACGATGAGAAGGATATCGAGCAAGAAAAGCAGCGAGCCGACGGCAGGCATGGAAAGCCCCTCTGTCCCAGCGAAGAGAATTTCAGGATGATCGCCCCGAACGCGATCCTGATGCGTCATTTTGCGACGCTCGACAAGCTGATCTCGGATCGCGTTAGAACCGCCGCAAGGGCGGCCCATGACGCTCTAACTGAGGCTCGGGGAATCGGGCCGCCGACCGAAGATTCCATAGGGGCGGAAGATGAACAAGATCGCGAGCAGGGAATAGACCGCAAGGTCGCGCGAGTCGACGCTGAACAGCGCCGACCAGCCCGCTTCGCTGAAGGCGAGGATCACGCCGCCCGCGAAAGCCGCACCGATCGAGCCGATGCCGCCGAGCACGGCCCCGACGAGCGCCTTGAGGCCGAGCGTGAAGCCATAGGCATAGCCGGTCTGTCCGAAGTGCACCGTCAGTACATAGCCCGAAAGCCCGGCAAGTGCCGCCGCGATGGCGAAGCTCTGGGTGAACACGCGGTCGCGATCGACGCCGAGCATGGAGGCGGCGATCTCGTCTTGCGAGACGGCTCGCCATTGACGCCCGAAAGCCGACCAGCGTTGATAGGCGAGGAGGCACAAGGCACCGACGAGCCCGATCGCGGCTGAAAGCATTTGCATCGGCGTCACCGTGACGATGAAGTTCTGGGCTCTTGCGAGTGCGATGGGCGAGGCGAGCAAAGGGGGCGCCCAGATGAGGGAGCGCGGCATCGTCAGGCGCGAATATTCGGCAAGCGCGATCATGAGGCCAACCGTCGCGATGACGACAGCCTGCCCCTTGGCCCGCAGCGCCGGGAGGACGGCGAAGCGGCCGGCAGCCACCCCATAAGAGGCGCTGACGCCGAGCGCGAGAAGGAAGCCCGCGCCAAGCGCGAAGGGCGAGCCCGCGACCGCGCCGAGCGCAAGCCCGGTCAACGTGGCATAGCCGCCGAGCGCGGCAAGATCGCCGAAGCCGAACACCACGCGCCCGACGAGCCCATGGATGAGGGCGTAGGAAGAGGCGAGCAGGCCGTAGATCGCCGCCGAGGGGAGGGCGGCGACGAGCTGTTGCAATGCCAAGGCGAAAGAAGGGGGGAGGGTGACGAGCGATGCCGTTCCGGTCGCTCCCGGATCGGGCGGTGGCTCGCCGGGTGCTTCGAGATAGAAGCGCCGCAGGAAGAGAAGCTGTGCCTCGCCGAGTGGGCCTTGCGCGGTATCGACGCCGACGAGGGTGTCGCGTCCGGCTTCCACCTGCGCGCCGCCGAAGCGGCATAGCACATGACGCAATTCTGAATGGCCGTCGCCGTCGACCCGGTAGTCGACGCGAATGGAATTTATCGCCTCGCCAGCGGCGCTGCGCAGGATGGTGATCTTCGCATCCGGCGCCTCGAGCGCCGCGACCACGCTGCGGCACTCCCTCGCGTGCTCCTCATCGACGAGGGTCGCGCAGGCACCCGCCACGAGCATGCCCACCGTAACCACGAGGGCGCGGGCCGCTCGCGAGCCGTGAGGGGAAATGACGTCGAACCGCGCGCGAAGCCGAGAAGAGGGAAATGCTGGCTTCACCCTCAAATCACATTGCGCGGGCAATCGGCGCTCATGAACCGTTTCGCAAGACCCTTGCGGCGCGCGGGGCGAAATAGCTCAACACGCCATCGGCGCCGGCTCGCTTGAAGGCAACGAGGCTTTCCAGCATCACGCGCTCGCCGTCGAGCCAGCCATTCGCCGCCGCGGCGGACAGCATCGCGTACTCGCCCGAGACTTGATAGGCGAAGGTCGGCACGCCGAATGCGTCCTTCACGCGCCGCACGACATCGAGATAGGGCATGCCGGGCTTGATCATGACGGCGTCGGCGCCTTCCTCGATGTCGAGAGCGACCTCGCGCAACGCTTCATCGGCATTGGCGGGATCCATTTGGTATGTCGCCTTGTCGCCGACGAGCGTCTTCGAGGAGCCGAGCGCGTCTCGAAACGGCCCATAGAAAGCGGAGGCGTATTTCGCCGCATAGGCCATGATCTGGACATGCTCGAAGCCGTTGGCGTCGAGCGCGCGGCGAATGGCGCCGACACGGCCATCCATCATGTCGGAGGGCGCGACGATATCGCAGCCGGCTTGCGCCTGCAAAACGGCGTGACGTGCGAGCATGGCAACCGTCTCGTCATTGACGATTTCCGTGCCTCGCAGCAGGCCGTCATGTCCGTGACTCGTGTAGGGGTCGAGTGCCGCGTCCGTGATCACGCCGATCTCAGGAATGTTTTTCTTGATGGCGGTGATGGCGCGGCAGACGAGGTTGTCGTCCTTCAAGGCTTCGGAAGCCTCTTCGTCACGCAACGAACCCTCGACGTTCGGAAATAGCGCAATCGCTGGAATCCCGAGCTTCGCCGCCTCCTCAACTTCGCGAAGAAGCTCGTCGACCGACAAGCGCTCGACGCCCGGCATCGAAGCGACGGGCTCGCGCCGGCCCTCGCCGTCGACGATGAAGACGGGCCAGATCAGGTCATTGACGGTCAGCACATGTTCTCGAACGAGGCTGCGCGACCAAGGCGTGCGGCGACTGCGCCGCATGCGCGTCGCAAGCTCGAGCGATGTCGATGAAATCTTATCGGATTTGCGCCCTTGGCGGTCAGCCGTGGCACCCAACCGCAACTGCATATTCATTGCACATCTTCCTCAAGGAAGCGTTTGCACGAAGCCCTGAGTAGTCGAGTTGACGAAGGGGCGCAAGAAATTGGCGCAATGCTGTTCGCCGACGCGCACGGGTTCAACCGATCGGGCTTCCTCGTCCATGCGGCAAAGAAGGTGATGGAAACCGAAAGCAGCTGAGCGTAAGCCAGATGCATGTTCTCAAAGACGTGGGACGAATTCGAACGGCGTAGAGCGGCGTCTTTCTCCTGAATGGTGGCCGTTCATTCCCACTCGTCGAGGAAAATGGCGCGGCACGCGTCGCCCGCCTTCGCGGCCGGCGCATGGGCTTGCCGCAGGAGCAAGGCGCCCGAGCGAGCGAACACACCCATCATCGAGGAATCCTGACGTGCGAAGGGCGTGACCTTCGGCAAAGGGGTGCCGTTCTCGACGCGGGACCGCAGATAATCCTGCCTTTCATCGTTTTTGGCCACGTCCGCGCCGAGGATGGCCGGGCGCGTGGGATCGGCTCCTGCGTCCGGATCGCCGAGGAGGCCGCGGATGAGAGGGCGAAGGAAGATCAACGCACAAACCATTGAGGAGACCGGATTTCCTGGAAAACCAAGCACCCTCATCCCGCCCAGGACCCCCTGCATGAGCGGCTTTCCCGGCCGCATCGCGATGCGCCAGAAGCCGAGCTTCATCCCGGAACTCGTCAAGGCCTCCTGAACGAGATCATGGTCTCCGACGGAGGCGCCGCCGAGCGTCACCAGAATGTCGGCATTGAGCTCTCGCGCCTTGTCGATCGCGGCACGCGTCTGGGCAAGGTCGTCGCGCGCGATGCCGAGGTCGATCGCCTCGGCTCCGGCCGAGCGCGCCATGGCCGCGACCGCATAGCTGTTCGAGGCGATGATCTGGCCCGCACGAAGCTCTTCGCCCGGACGCGCCAATTCATCGCCTGTGGCGAGGATGGCGACCCGTGGGCGGCGCCTCACCAGCACATGGGAGAAGCCGGCCGCGGCCGCGAGCGCGAGATCGCGCGCCGAGATGAGGTGTGAAGCTTTCAGCAGCACTTCGCCGGCCGCGAAGTCGAGCGCCGAGGGGCGCACATAACGGCCGGCGGCCGCGCCGAGGTTCACCGTCACCTTCCCATCCCGGCTCGGCGCCGTGTTCTCCTGGATCACGATCGCATCGGCTCCCTTGGGGATCGGAGCGCCGGTGAAGATGCGCACCGTTTGGCCGGGGCCGAGCTCGCCTTCGAAAGCATGTCCTGCCGCGCTCATGCCGATGAGGGCGAGCGTCACGGGGGTTGTGGCGACGTCGGCTGCCCTTACCGCATAGCCATCCATGGCGGATGCCGAAAAGGGCGGCTGGTCTCGCGAAGCCACGACGTTCTCAGCGAGCGTGCGGCGATGGGCCTCGCCGAGCGGCACCCGCTCGGAAGGCAGCGGTTCCCTGGCGGTCGTGAGAATTCGCGCGAGCGCCTCGGAGACGGGGAGAAGCGGATCCTTGTTCATCGCGGGCTTCATATCATTGCAACCGCTGAGCTGTCCTCCTTCGGGCATCGTTGCGCGGCAGCGCATGGGCGCAAGCATTCACATAATCGCGAGCTTCGTCCGCTCCGCTAGGCGCGAAGCCCTGCCTGCGGCAATCTCGCGATCTCAGCCACGACAGCGTGGCAAGCGGAGAATGAGAGAATGCGTTACCTTGTCTTGGCCAGCAGCTTGGCCGCCTTGATCGCGAGCGGCGGCGCCGCCAGCGCGCAGACCCAGCCCAATCCCCTCGACGTGATCCCCGACAAGATGCCCTTCGACGTTCCTTACGGTGCGCCGATCGGGGTTGATCGCGCCAGGGCCGTGATCACGGCCGCGGCAGACGAAGCCAAGAAGCACGGCTGGAAGCTGAATATCGCGGTAGTCGATTCCGGGGGTAATCTCGTTGCGTTCGAGCGCATGGACGGTGCGCAGCTCGCCTCCATCGCCATTTCCGAGCACAAGGCCCGTACCGCCGTCAATTACCGCCGGGAGACGAAAGTCATCGAATCCGGCATTCAGAGCGGCCTCACCTATCTCACCACCCTCGACGGCGTCATTGGCTCGCGCGGCGGCATTCCCCTTGTCGAGAATGGGGCCATCGTCGGAGCGATTGGCTGCTCGGGAGGAACAGGCTCACAAGACGAGGTCGGCGCGAAGGCCGGCGCGGCGCTCATCAACAAGGGAAGTTAGTCGAGCGAATCAGAGCATGATCCGGAAAAATGGAAACTATTTTTCCGAAAAGATTATGCTTCACTAATAACTTAGAGCATGACGGCGATCCCACTTAAAGCCATGATGCTCTAAGGGACGCGCCGACGCCGCCCTTTCGCCATCGTCGAGGGAGGCTCGGCGCGCCATTCGCCCGAAGC
>DASZIL010000121.1:0-24961 GCA_035949255.1 Beijerinckiaceae bacterium
TCCCTGCCTTGCCGACGCCGACCGAGGAGCCGAGGCGCGCCGGTTTCACGAAGACCGGGCGGCCGAGCTCCGCAATTACCGCGTCGAAGGACGGCGTCTCGCCGAAGGTGAAGCTTTGGAACCTCGGGATCGGAAGGCCGCGCTCGCGCATCAGGCGCTTCGCCGCATCCTTGTCCATCGCGGCAGCCGAGCCCAGCACGCCCGAGCCCACATAAGGGACGCCGGCGAGCTCGGCCGCTCCCTGGAGCGTTCCATCCTCGCCAAAGGGGCCGTGCAACACCGGAAAAACGACATCGATCGGGAGCGACAGCTCGGCCGGACCGCCGCCCTCGGGCAAAACGAGGAGCCGTCCGGCGCCGCCCGGAACGAGGGCGACATGCGGCCCCCGTTCGGGAACGCGGGTGGGAAAGGCCTCACCCGTCAGGGAGCAAAGGAGCCACGTGCCGGCGCGCGTGATACCGATGGGCACGACCTCGTAGCGCGAGGGGTCGAGCGCCCGGAACACGTTGCCGGCCGAGAGCACGGAGACGTCGTGCTCGGCGGAGCGGCCACCGAACAGCAAGGCGACGCGAAGCCTTCGTTCCATTCGACCCTCCCGTGTCACGGCGCTCATCGGTCGAGCCGTTCGCGCAAGCCGAGCTCATCGCCTCTCAAGCGTCGAGCGGCCAGTCGACATTGCCCGAATGGGTGACCGCTCCCTTGTTCGCCGGGCCGACCGCATTCGCATATTTCTCGAGGACACCGCCGAGCTTCCGTGGCCCTGTCATTTCGATCGCCTTGCGGCGTCTTTCCATCTCCTTCTCGTCGATCTCGAGGCGTATCCAGGCCTCGCCCGGGCGCGCGTCGATCGACACCATATCCCCGTCGCGCACCAGCGCGATCGGGCCCACCGCCGCGGCCTCGGGGCTCGCATAGCCGATGCAAAGGCCGCGCGTCGCGCCGGAAAAGCGGCCGTCGGTGAGAAGCGCCACCTTCTCGCCCATGCCCTGCCCGTAGATGAGGGCGGTGATCCCGAGCATCTCGCGCATGCCGGGGCCGCCGCGCGGCCCCTCGTTGCGGATGATGATGACATCGCCTTCCTTATAGAGGCGCTTCTGCACCGCCTCCTGGCAAGCTTCCTCGCAATCGAAGACGCGGGCCGGCCCGCGATGCGTCAGGGACTTCAGGCCCGCCGTCTTGAGCACGGCGCCATCCGGACAAAGATTGCCCTTCAGGATGGTGAGCCCGCCCGTCGGCGCGATCGGCGCGTCATGCGGCTTCACGATCTCTCCATCCGCCGCTCTCGACGAGGCGAGCGCCTCGGCGAGGCTTTGCCCCGTGAAGGTCAAGGCGCCGCCGTGGATGAAGCCGCCGCGCAACAGCTCGGCAAGGATCACCGGCGCGCCGCCGATCTCGAAGACATCGCGCGCGAGATATTTGCCGCCGGGCTGGAGATTGCCGATGAGCGGCGTGCGGGCGAAAACGGCGGCCACATCATCCATGTCGAAGGCGATGCCGGCTTCATTGGCGAGCGCCGGGATATGCAGCACCGCATTGGTCGAGCCTCCGGTCGCGGCGACGATCGCGGCCGCGTTCTCGAGCGCCTCTCGCGTGACGATGTCGCGCGGCAGCGGCCATTGCCATTCGACGGCGCGCATCAGCGCCATGCCGGCCTCGCGCAGGAGCGGCGCGCGCTCGGCGAAGACGGCCGGGATCATGGAGGAGCCGAGCGGGGCGAGGCCGAGCGCTTCGGACACCATGCCCATGGTGTTCGCGGTGAACTGACCCGGGCAGGAGCCGGCGGTCGGCAGGCAGGCGTGGCTCAGGGCTTCGAGATCGGCCATCGAGACCGCGCCGGCGATGACGCCGCCGATCGCCTCATAAGTGTCGATCACGGTCTTGTCCGCGCCGCGCAGGCGTCCCGGCAAGGCGGCGCCGCCATGCATGAAGACGGAGGGCACATTGCATCTCACCATGCCCATCATCAGGCCGGGCAGGTTCTTGTCACAGCCGCCGACGCCGAAGATACCGTCGAACTGATGGCCGCGCACGCTCGCTTCGACGCTGTCGGCGATGAGCTCGCGCGAGACGAGGGAGAAGCGCATTCCCGAATGCGCCATGGAGAGGCCGTCCGAGACGGAGACCACGGGGCATTCATGGGGCATGCCGCCGCCGGCATAGATGCCGGTCTTGGCGTGCAGCGCCTGATCGGCGAGGTTGAGGTTGCAAGGGCTCATCTCGCCCCCGGTGTGGAAAACTCCGATGTGGGGACGCGCGATCTCCGCATCCGATTGGCCGAGCGCCAAAAGGAAGCTTCGCGTCGTGGCGCGGATCACCCCGTCATAAATGGTGCGGGAACGCTGGCGCGCGGGCTTCGATGCCGGTCGCGTGAGGCGGGGCGTGTGGGACGGCATTTGCGATGGGCTCTCGGTGTTGGGAGAAGTGAAGAGTGAGGAGTGAGGAGTGAGGAGTGAATGGCGAATAGTGAGTAGCGAGTGGCGAATAGTAAGAGAGGGTGAGGGGAGTTCGTGGTTTGAGACGTCGGCGAGCCGGTGATGGTCGCTACTTTCTCTTCCTACTCACTTTTCACTTTTCACTTTTCACTTCTCGCTACTCACCACTCGCTACTCGCTCCTCTCACGCATCGATGCGCTTGATGAACCATTTGAGCACCTTCTCCCAGATCTCGTCCTTGCCGCAGATGTCCTCGACCCCGTGCTCGAGATTGGGATTGTCGTTGATCTCGATCACGAACACGCCTTCGGGCGTCTCCTTGAGATCGACGCCATAGAGCCCGTCCCCGATGGTGCGCGCGGCATTGACCGCGATCTCGATCACCTTCGGCGGCGCCTCGGTGAGCGGCACCGTCTTGAACCGGCCCTCCTTCGGCGCCGAGCCGTTCTCGTGCTTGACGATCTGCCAATGCCCCTTGAACATCATGTATTGGCAGACGAAGAGCGGCTCGCCCTCGAGGATGCCGACGCGCCAATCGAAGTTCGTCGGCATGTATTTTTGCGCGATCAGAAGGTCGGTGTCCTCATAGAGCTCGTCGAACAGCTTGCGCAGATCCCGTTCCGTCTCGACCTTGTGCACCCCGCGCGAGAAAGAGCCGTCAGGGATCTTGACGACGAGCGGCAAGCCGAGCTCGGCGATGGCCCTCGGCAAATCCTCCTCGGCGGCGAGCATCACGGTCGGCGGCGTCGGCACATTGTTCGCCGCCATGCGCTCCATGAGATAAACCTTGTTGGTGCAGCGGATCATCGAGATCGGATCATCGATGACCGGCATGCCCTCCTGGGCAGCGCGGCGAGCGAATCGGTAGGTGTGGTTGTCGATCGAGGTCGTCTCGCGAATGAAGAGCGCGTCGAACTCGGCGAGATCGGACAGATCCTTCTTGGTGATCGGCTCGACATCGACGGATAATCGTTCGGCGACCTTGCCGAGGTATTTGAGCGTCTCGATGTTCGAGGGCGGCAGCACCTCCTCGGGATCGTGCAGCACCGCGAGCGAATAGCGCGCCGGCAGCCGCGCCTTCGGATCGCGCCATTCGCGCTTCGTATGGGTGTGCAGCGCGTCGCGGAAGAACTGCGTTTCCTCAGGGTCGAGCTTGACGATCGGCCGCGGCCTGATCTTCTCGATTGAGGCCCAGGCGCCTGAGGGCACGGCATCGACCTCGACCGAGACCTCGATCGCGGGACAGCGATACCAATCGAACAAAAGCTTGCCGAAGCTCTCGAAGCCGGCCTCGCGCACGACGCCGAAGCAGACGAGAATTCGACCCTCGGCCTTTTGCATCCGGGTCTTGGCGTAACAGCGGTTGAGCGCGTCCTCGAGCTCGGGGATGGCGTGCTCATAGAGCTTCGCCTCGCGCAGCTCGAGCATCGTCTGCACCTCGGGCAGCACCCGATGGCCGCGCGCCTCGCCGAGGAGGGAGGCGTAATAGCCCTTCGACTGATAGGCGTAGGAGCGGGAAAGATTCACCACCTTGGCGCGCTCCGTCTCGAAGAGCTTCGGGCGCGCGATGTATTCGGAGGTGGTGATCACCTTGTGCGGCGTATCGGCGTTGGGGAAGTCCTTGAGATTGTCGACGACGATCACCCAGCTCATCGGGTAAGCCCCTTCCGCACCACGATGGCGGCGCGCAGATTGCCTTTTCCAAATCTCGCCATGCGCTGAAACTCGTCGGTTGGGATCGGCAGGTTCGCGGCCGAGACGAGGGTCTCCTCGTCATTGGTTGCGACATACGGATCGTGCACGAAGACATGGCGCTGGTCACCCGCATAGGCGAGAAGCCAATGCGGGAATTTTTCACGGAACATCCGGTACCCGGAGACGAGCACCACGGCGATGGCGCCCTCATCGAGGATGGTTTGCAATGCCGGTGCGTCGAGCGGCTGCAGGCTGACCGAAATGCCGCATTCCTCCGCTTCGCGACGGAACTCTTCCTGCGTCAGGCGCATGACCTCGCGCTTTTCGGCATTGCGCACCGTGTCGAGAAAAAAGGGCCCCTCATGCGAGAGATGCAGCGAGGGCAAGAGCCCGCGCTTGGCGAGCGTCACGGCAAGCCCATAGGGCTCGCAACCGCCAAGCCCCGAAGTCATGAAGATCGTCGTCGACTCGCGCCATAACTGGACTTCCGCGACGCGGCTTGGGTGGAAGTCGGGATCGGCCCAGCCGAGTGCCATGAGAAGGCATGCGGGGCCGCAAGTGAATTCGAGGGTTTGGCGATAATATGGCGGAGGCCGCGAAGGCGGCGCGATTTGAGCGACCAGCAGCTTCTCGAGGCGAAGCGCCGTCTGATCATCTTCATAATAATGCTCATAGGTCCCGAACTGCTTGTAGCCGAGCTTGTCGTAAAGCGCGATGGCACCATGATTGTCGGCGCGCACCTCGAGACGCAAGGCGATGCAGTCGCGTTCGATCGCCGTCTTCTCGGCGGCCTGCATCAGAGCGCGCCCGATGCCGATGCGCCCGGTTTCCGGCTTGACCGCAATCGAGTAAAGCCGCGCGAGAGCCGTGCCCGAGCGAAAGGTCAGGAGGGCGTAGCCGCCGAGATGATCACCTCGGTCGGCGACGATGAACGCGGCCTTGGGGCTCAAGATGAAATGGCGCAGCGAGCGCCGCGACAGGCGATCGGAATCGAAGACGCGATTCTCGAGCTTCTCGAGCCCATCGAGATCGGCAAGCGTCGCGGGGCGGATGATGGCAGGATGCGACATGCGCGCCGACGGGTCCGCTCAAGCCAGAGAAAGCAGGGAAGGATGCCGCCGGATGCGCCACTTGCTCATGGAGCCTTCCACGGACGCGTCCAGGTTTCGGTGAGCGCGCGGGTGCGCGCCCTCAAGAAAGCGCGGATGTCCGCCGATTGCCCGGCTTCGAGCGCGACATCGATGCCGGCCCTGAAGCCCTTGATGTCCGGGTTCGGCGAAAGGAATGTGCGCAGCACCCTTCCGGTCGAGACGGAGGCAACGATCTCGACCATCTCCGGGGCCGCAAGGTAATAGGCAAGCTCGCCACCGGCAAAATCGATGAGGAAGCGCCGGCTCCTCGGCGTCTCGGCCTCGCTCGAGCCCAGGGCCTTCGCGACCGTCTGGAAAGTGGCGTGCACCTTGCCGCCGGGCGGCATGGCGTGCGCCTCGAGAAGCGCGCGAAGCCTGTAGCCATAGATGAGCGTCTGGCCGGGTTCGAGCGGCGCCTTGGGCCGCCAGACGGCGACGATGTTGTCGGTCGCCTCGTTCTGCGCCGGAGCCTCGGTCAATTCGACGGCGCCTTCGCCCCAGCCGGCGAAGGGCTCGACCCAATAGCTCGGGCGACGCTCGTAATGGAGGTCGATATCCTCGTAATGGTCGAAGACGCGGTCGCGCTGCATGAGGCCGAAGCCACGGATGTCCTTGTCGAGAAATACCGAGGTCGAGGCTTCGGCCGGATTGAGGAGCGGACGCCAGATCCATTCACCGGAGCCCGCCTGCATCAGGAGCCCATCCGAATCATGCACCTGCATGCGGTAATCGTCCCGCACCCGCGGGTCGCTCTCGGCGGTGAGGAACATCGAGGTGAGAGGCGCCAGGCCGAGATTGGCGATCTGCCGGCGCGCGATGAGCGTCACTTGCGTCTCGATCGCCGTGTCCTGCCCCGGAAAGATGATGAAGCGAAAGGCGCCCGTCACCGATTCTCCGTCGAGCAACGCGTGCACGGTGATGCGGTCGGCATCGGGCGCCGGTTGCTCGACCCAGAACTCGCGGAAGAACGGAAACTCCTCCGTGCGCCCCACGCCGGCGTTGATCGCAAGGCCGCGCGCCGACAAGCCGTAAAGCTGGCGGCGCCCGAGAAAGCGGAAATAGCTCGCGCCGAGAAAGGCGATGAGCTCGTCCATCACCTTCGGGTCATTCACCGGATAATGCAGCCGGAAGCCGGCGAAGCCGGTGCTGACCGGCAAGGGCTTGTCGATCTTGGTGCGCCCGAAATCGAAGAGGCTCGGCGAATAGGGGATGGGCGCCGGCATGCCGTCGCGCACGATGTTCACGACCACCGGCCGCTTGAAATTGAAGCCGAGGTGTAAGAGCTGAAGCTGGAAGAGGCTTCCGGGCGCCTGGAAGAAGGCTTTGTCCGGCCGGAAGCGAATGTCGCGCCATGTGTCGAAGTCGAGATTGGCGATCGGCGACGGAAGCTGCGGCGGCGTCGCATCGAAGGGCACCGAGGCGATGTCGCGGGCGCGCTGCACAACGTCCTCATAGCCGAAGCGCGGATTGGGCGGTTTTGTCGCATCCGCGGTTTGCGCGAAGGCCGAGCCGGCAAGCCGCGGCGCGAGCGGCATGAGGGTGGAAGCGAGCCCCGCCCCAACGACGCGGCGGCGCGTGACCTTAACTGACATTCTTCCGGCTCGCTCGAGCAAAGAGGTTGGCGACGAGGCATTTTCTTATCAGCAATCCAGCGCGCGAAACAGCCGTCCGGCGGCAGAGCTTGCGCGCAAATTTGCCGGGCGACGCGTACGCGCCGATGTCGTGCAAAAAAACCGAACGGAATTTCACGGGCCGGCAAATTCGGATCTTGTATCTTCGGTCTTGATTGCGTAAGTGTTCTCTTGCCTAATTCGCACGTGCCTGTGGCTGCGTGCCGGTCGGTGGGCATCCGGACAAGAGGCCGGACAGCCGCCGGGGTCGAAGACCCCACACCCAGACCGGCGGTCGGAGGCGACCGGCTTACACTCGTTCTCCACGAGTGGACGCGGCTTGAAGCAACGACGGAGCGGGCTTTTTTGGTCTCCAGCCGACCCTCCAAAGGTCGGGTTACCGAAGAGGCTTGTCCTTCTTGCCGGGCGTGCGGACGAGGTTTCCTCATCCGTTACGTAGGCTACTCGAAAGGGTTCCTGAACTTTCGGTTCTTGGACCCGCATCGGTAGTCGTTACGGCGCACCAGCCGGATTGTCGTCGACCTTTCGGGTCGCCGCCATACCCGGCGCGGTTTCGAGGCTCTACCGCCCCCCGCGTCTCCACCGCGCGGGGGAAGGCAACCAAGAACCGCAAGCGATCGTTGTCCAAGGCTTTCCTTTTGGAAGGCTTTCCTTTGGGAAGGCTTTCTTCGGAAGGGCTTTCTTCGGAAGGCGTTGCCTTGGACGAGTGGGTCCACCAAGCGATCTCCCTCGCCGGGATCGCGCAAGGTCGATGGGTGCTCAAGATGACCGAACGGATTCGTGCCTTTCTACGCGAGCGCCGAGAGGACGCTCCTTGCCTCGTCATCGACCGCGACGTGGTCGCCGAGAATTACCGTGCCTTCGCCAATGCGCTGCCGGACACGCGGGTGTTCTACGCCGTGAAGGCCAACCCCGTGCCCGAGATCCTGCGCCTCCTCGCCGACCTCGGCTCGTGCTTCGACGCGGCCTCGGTCACGGAGATCGAGGCGGTGCTCGCGGCGGGTGCCGCGCCCAACCGCATCTCCTTCGGCAATACGATCAAGAAGGAGCGCGACGTGGCGCGCGCCTTCGAGCTCGGCGTGCGGCTGTTCGCCGTGGATTGCGAGACCGAGGTCGAGAAGATCGCGCGGGCCGCGCCGGGATCGCGCGTCTTCTGCCGGCTGCTCGTCGACAATGCGGGAGCCGATTGGCCGCTTTCGCGCAAATTCGGTTGCGACGGCGAGATGGCGGTCGAGGTGCTCGAGCACGCCAAGCGCCGCGGCCTCGAGCCGCATGGCGTTTCCTTCCATGTGGGCTCGCAACAGCGCGATCCGAAAATGTGGGATGGCGCGCTCGCCATCTCGGCCCGGGTGTTTCGCGCCTGCGCCGAGCGCGGCATCAACCTCGCGATGGTCAATCTCGGCGGCGGCTTTCCGGCGAAATACGTAAAGAAGGGACCCTCCGTCCGCCTCTATGGCGACACCATCTTCCGCTCGTTGAAGAAGCATTTCGGCAACGCCTTGCCCGAGACCGTGATCGAACCTGGTCGCGGCCTCGTCGGCGACGCCGGCATCATCGAGGCCGAGGTCGTGCTCGTCTCCCGGAAGTCGAAGGGCGACGCGCTGCGCTGGGTCTATCTCGACATCGGCAAGTTCGGCGGCCTTGCCGAGACCGCCGACGAGGCGATCCGTTACGTCATCCGCACCGAGCGGGATGGCGACCGCAAGGTCGCCTGCGCGCTCGCCGGGCCGACTTGCGACAGCCTCGACGTGCTTTACGAGAGGGAGCCTTACTTGCTCCCGATCAGCCTCGCGGTCGGCGACAAGGTGCTGATCGAAGGCACCGGCGCCTATACGACGACCTATTCCTCGGTCGGCTTCAACGGCTTTGCGCCGCTCAAGCAATATGTGATTTGAGCCCATCCGCCCGCCAAACTAGACACCCATGAATCGCTTGGCTTCGTGTCGGCGCGGTCCGAACCTCGATCCGCGCTTCCACGACCTCGGCAAGGTGCCCTTCCCTCGAAGCGGAGAATTCCTGAAATGAGATTTGCTGCCATCGTCGCATCCCTGTTCGTCGCGACCGCGGCGAGCGCGGCGACCACGGGATCGCCGCCCAAGCTGGACATCAAGGCGACGTGCCAACGCGCGCAACCGCTCTCGGGCGGGGAGAAGAGCGCTTATCAGGGCTGTCTCGATGACGAGCTCCAGGCGCAAAAAGAGCTCGCAATGAGCTGGTCGAGCTTCAAGGCTGGCGCGCAAAAGGATTGCGTCGAGGAGACGAAGATCGGCGGCGCGCCGAGCTATGTCGAGCTCCTCACCTGCCTCGAGCTCGACAAGCAGGCGCGGGAAGCAGCCCTCGAGAACAAGAAATCGCTCGAGCTGCCGAGCGCGCCCTCGGGCGCCGATAAGACGCAGGACTGAGAGGGAGAGAAGGCGCGGTTCGGCCGAGCGCGGCCATGAGCAAGCGCTCGGCAATCCGTGGTCAGGGCGATAAATTGCCGAGGACGCGCCGAACGGCGCTCACGGCGCGGTCGACATCGGCCTCGCTTGTCTGCCAGTTGCAGACCGAAACCCTCATGCAGCGCATTCTGCGCCAGGTCGTGCCGCCGAAGAACGCCTCGCCGCTCGCCACGATGCGTGCGATCGTCTCGTCGGTCCGGCGATCGTGATCCTCGTCGGTGGCGCCGGGCCGTGGATCGAGAAAGCGCACAAGGCCCTGATTGATCGTCGGCTCCCACAGCATTTGCGCGCCGGGCAGACGGCCGATGCGCGTCGTCAGCGCATGGGCATGGGCACATGTACGCTCGACGAGGTCGGCAATGCCGGCGCGTCCCAATTGGCGCAGCGCCGCGTAGGTCGGGACCCCACGGCCGCGCCGCGACCATTCGGGATTCCAGTCGATCTGGTCGCGCGCGCCATCGACGAAGGTGGTGTAGCTCGCCCGATGCGAGAAGGCGCCACGATGCGCCTCGGCATCGGCCACGAACGCGTAACCGCAGTCGAAGGGCGTGTTGAGCCATTTGTGGCCGTCATTGGTCCATGAATCGGCGAGCTCCACGCCATGGAGAAGATGGCGGTGCTTGGGGCTCGCGGCGGCCCACAGGCCGAACGCGCCATCGACATGCACCCAAGCGCCGTGACGGCGTGCGATCGGGATCAGATCGGCAAAGGGATCGAACGCCCCAATGTTGAGATCGCCCCCCTGCAGCAACACGATGGCGGGTTGTCGCCCGCCGCTCTCAAGGGCGCGTTCGAGCGCGCTCGGTTCGAGCTGACCCAGGTCGTTGCACGGCAATGACGTCACGGCACGCTTTCCGAAGCCGAGAATGCGAATGGCGCGCTCGACCGAGCCGTGACGCTCGCTGCTCGTGATGATGCGAATCGCGGGGGCGCCCGCGAATCCTTGCTCCTCGACGTCCCATCCGGCTCGGTCGAGCAGCCGATGACGGGCCGCCCCGAGACAGGTCAGATGCGCCATCTGGGTGCCCGTGACGAAGGCAAAGCTCGCTGTCTGCGGCAGGCCGAACAGCTCCTTGAGCCAGCAACCGGCCACCTCTTCAATGACGGCCTCGGCGGGTCCGCAAGCATGGATGGCCGCGTTCTGATCCCAAGCCGACACCAGCCAGTCGGCCGCGAGCGCCGCCGGCAGCGTTCCGCCGATCACCCATCCGAAAAAGCGGCCGCCCGTGCTGCCGATGATCCCGCCCTCGACATCACGCACCAAGTCATCGATCACTTGGGCCGGATCGGTGCCGGATTGAGGTAATGGGCGCTCGAACCGCTCTCGAAGCTCCTCGAGGTCGGCCGTGGCGCCGACCGGCCGATTCTCTTCACTCGCCAATCGTCCGAGCGCGTGCGCGAGGGCGCGTTCCAAGGCCGGCTTGAACATGTCTCTCCTCGACATCTTCCACCCCTTCGTCCCGACCCGATTGCATTTTGCATAGCATCGGCGCTAATTCCGGGCTCGCCGGAATCGGACTCCGTCGCCCGGCTCGACGCGGAGGGTCAGCGTGCTTGATCCCGAAGAGTGCGAGCGCGCCCGCGTGGCGAGAGACCGGCGCTATGACGGTCGGTTCTTCACGGGCGTCAGGACGACCAAGATCTATTGCCGGCCCGTCTGCCCCGTTCGGCTGGCGAAGGCGAGCAATGTGAGCTTTTATCCGTCGGCGGCGGCCGCGGAGGCGGCAGGCTTTCGGCCATGCCTGAGGTGCCGGCCCGAAGCCGCGCCGTTTTCGCCGGCCTGGAAGGGATCGCGCACAACCGTCGAACGCGCGCTTCGCCTGATCGAAGGCGGTGCGCTCGACGACGGTAGCGTCGAGGCGCTCGCGGAGCGTCTCGGGATCGGAACGCGCCATCTCAGCCGTCTCTTCAAGCGACATTTGAATGCAAGCCCGATCGAGGTGGCCCAGACGGCCCGTGTGCAAAGAGCCAAACGGCTCCTCGACGAGACCCCTCTATCGATGGCGCAGATCGCCATGCGTGCCGGTTTCGGCAGCCTTCGGCGCTTCAACGCCGTCTTTGCCGAAGTTTATCGGCGGCCGCCGACCGAGATAAGGCGCGCCATCGCGGCGCGACCCCGGTGACTTCCGCCGATCGAGACGGGGCACGCCCGCGCTCTTTTCACGCGGCCCGGTTTGCGGCATGACAAGCCCGAAGCGCATGCGAGGAGCCGCCAAGGAGCTGCCAAGTCATGACCCTCTCCGCCGAAACCGCCACCGTCACCGGATCCATGGGGCCGCGCTTCGCGGAAATCTTGACGCCCGAGGCTCTCGCCTTTCTGGCCGGGCTGCACCGGAAATTCGACGCGCGGCGCAAGGAGCTGCTTGCGGCCCGCAAGGCGCGCCAGGCGCGCTTCGATGCCGGCGAGCTGCCGGACTTCCTTCCCGAAACCAAGGCGGTTCGCGACGGTGATTGGAAGGTCGCGCCGATTCCGGCCGATCTCCTCGACCGGCGCGTCGAGATCACGGGTCCGGTCGACCGCAAGATGATCGTCAACGCCTTGAACTCGGGCGCCAAGGTGTTCATGGGCGATTTCGAGGACGCGACATCTCCGGTGTGGGCGAACATCATCGAGGGCCAGCTCAACCTCAAGGATCGCTGGGAAGGCAAGATCGACTTCACCGATGCGAGCTCGGGCAAGGCCTATGCGCTCTCGAAGCAGCCGGCCGTGCTCCTGGTGCGTCCGCGCGGCTGGCATCTGCCGGAAAACCACATCACGGTCGGCGGCGCCCCGATGTCGGGCTCGCTCGTCGACTTCGGCCTGTACGTCTTCCACAACACCAAGGCGACGCTCGCGAAAGGCACGGCGCCCTACTTCTATTTGCCGAAGATCGAGAGCCATCTCGAGGCGCGCCTTTGGGAGGAGGTGTTCGCGCATGCCGAAGCCGACCTCGGCGTCAAGCGCGGCACCTTCAAGGCGACCGTGCTGATCGAGACCTTGCCGGCCGCTTTCGAGCTCGACGAAATCCTGCACGAGATGCGCGACCATATCGTCGGGCTGAACTGCGGCCGCTGGGACTATATCTTCTCCTTCATCAAGCGGGTCGGAAAGAACAAGCGCTTCCTCACGCCCGATCGCGCCGCCATGACCATGGGGGCGGCGTTCTTGCGCGCCTATTCGCTCCTCGTGATCAAGACCTGCCATCGCCGCGGCGCCTTCGCCATGGGCGGAATGGCGGCGCAGATTCCGGTGAAAAACGATCCCGCCGCCAATGAAGCCGCCTTCGTCAAGGTACGGGCCGACAAGGAGCGTGAAGCGAAGGACGGGCACGACGGAACCTGGGTCGCCCATCCCGATCTCGTGCCGGTCGCCACGGAGGTTTTCGACAGGCTGATGCCCAAAAAGAACCAGCTCGACAAAGCGGGGGTCGAGGCGAAGATCACGCGCGACGAGATGCTCGAGGTGCATCGGGGCCAGCGCACCGAGGCGGGCTTGCGCGAAAACATCCGCGTCGGGGTGCAATATATCGAGGCCTGGCTGCGCGGGCGCGGCGCGGTGCCGCTCTACAATCTCATGGAGGATGCGGCGACCGCCGAGATCAGCCGCGCCCAGATCTGGCAATGGCTTTTCCACAAGGCGAAGCTCGAGGACGGGCGCGAGGTCACGCCCGATCTGTTCAAGAGCGTGATGGCCGATGAGATGGGCAAGGTGCGGGCGGCGCTTGGCGCCAATGTCTATGACAAGGGCCGCTTCGCCGAGGCCGAGAAGCTCTTCGCCGACATGTCCCTCGCCAAGGAGTTCGAGGAGTTCCTGACGCTCCCGGCCTATCGGTTGCTGAACTGAAGCACGAGCGGGGAAGCGTCACCCGCTCGACGACGCTCCGTGAGGGCCGTCATAGCCTTCGCAGATGATGAAATCGCCATCGGCGATCGGCGGCTGGCGGAAGCTTGCGGCGCGCCGATACTCGGGTGAATTCCAGCAGGCGAGCGCCTTCTCGTAGCTTTCGAACTCGATCACGACATTGCGGGCGCGCATCGCGCCGCCGACGCATTCGGTCTTGCCGCCGCGCACCAAAAAGCGCGCCCCGAATTGCGCGAGCGGCGCGGCGTTCGCGGCGATATATTTCTTGTAAGCCTCGGCATCATGCACATCGACCCGTGCGATCCAATAACCTTTGGGCATCGTGCGTCCTTTCGCGTCGTGAGGCTTTCGCGTCGTGGGGCCTTGGGCGCCGCGCTCCGGGCTCGGAACGGCGGGCCGCGCTTCTCTTGCTCGCCGAGAGGGGCGCCGCGCCGCGCCCGAGCCTATCGTATCGGGCGGACGTCCAAAAGGGGCGCCGCCATCATTGCCGTGAACCCGGCAGTGATGCGCATCCAGACGCTCGCTTCATCCGCCGGAACCGTCTATAAGCTTGCGCGTCCGGTCGAGGATCGGGCGGGCGGCGTCCGCGGAAGCGATGGGATGGGCATGCTTGTCGGGCGATTGGAGACGAGTTCATGCCGATGGAGTTCCGGCAATTTCCCATTTTGCGACGCCCGTGACGTTTCCTAACCCCGCCGACACCCTCGGATGAGCGTGCAAGCCTCCACAAGGCCGGCGTGGCTCGCGGCCGAAATCGGCGCGCTCGGCGTGGTATTCGGCGACATCGGCACTTCGCCGCTCTATGCCTTCAAGACCGCGCTCGGCGCGCTCGGCACATCGCAGCCTTCCGTCGCGGATGTGCTCGGCCTGCTCTCGCTCGTCGTCTGGGCGCTGACGCTCTCGGTCACCTTGAAATACGTCACCGTCGTCCTGCGCGCCGACAATGATGGCGAAGGCGGCATATTGGCGCTCATCACCCTCCTCAACCTGCATCGCTCGCCCGTCGGCACGAGGCGCGTCCTTCTCGGCATCGGCCTCTTCGGCGCCGCCATGCTGTTCGGCGACGGCATGTTGACGCCGGCGATCTCCGTCTTGTCCGCCGTCGAGGGCCTCGAAGTGTTCACGCCGTCGATGCAGACGCTCGTGGTGCCGCTGACCGTCGTCATTTTGCTCGCCCTGTTCGTGAGCCAGCGCTTCGGCACCGAAGGCATCGGGCGCTTTTTCGGCCCCGTCATGCTGCTTTGGTTCGGGACCATCGGCGCCTTCGGCATCGTGGAGGTCGCCCGCAATCCGAGCGTGCTTCGGGCGCTCGATCCCATCTACGGCATCGCGCTCCTGATTCATTACCCGGTGCTTTCCGGCGCCATTCTCGGCGCCGTGTTCCTCGTGCTCACGGGCGGAGAAGCGCTCTACGCCGACCTCGGCCATTTCGGGCGCAAGGCCATCTCGCGTGCCTGGCTCTACGTCGCGATGCCGGCCATCATGCTCAATTATTTCGGCCAGGGCGCGCTCGTGCTCTCCGATCCGCATGCCATTTCCAACCCGTTTTACGAGCTCGCGCCGAAATTCGCGGGCAATGCGACCGTGCTGCTGGCGACGGCGGCCACCATCATCGCAAGCCAGGCCATCATCACCGGCTCCTTCAGCCTGGCGAAACAGGCGGTCGAGATCGGTTACCTGCCGCCGATGGGCATGCGCTACACCTCCCAGCACACCCAGGCGCATGTGGTCGTGCCGCGCGTCAACCTCTTCCTCGGCATCGGCACGCTCAGCATCGTCGTCGGCTTCGGCTCCTCGGACAGCCTTGCCTCCGCCTATGGCATCGCGGTCTCGATCGCCATGATCACCACCACGATCCTTCTGGTCGCGGAGGTGCGCCGCTCCTGGAAATGGAGCCCGCCCCTCGTCTATGCGCTCGGCGCCGGACTGCTCTCGGTCGATGTTCCCTTCTTCGTCGCCAATTTGAGCAAGATCCGGGATGGCGGCTGGCTGCCGCTCTCGATCGGCTTTTTGATCATCTTCCTGATGGCGAGCTGGCGGCGCGGCGTCGCGCGGGTCGTCGAGGAGCAGATGCGGCTCTCCGAGCCGCTCGACGCCTTCGCCCGGCGCGAGGCGCGCGCCGTGAATTTCCGCTCGTCACGGCCGGCGATCTTTCTGTCGCGAGCCGGCGCCATGGCGCCGGTCGCGCTCGCCCGGCTCTACGAACTCCTCGACATGAGCTTCGACAAGGTCGTCATCGCCTCGGTCTGGATCGCGTCGCGGCCGCGCGTGCCTGCAAGCGAGCGCGTCGTGCTCACCACGCTCGACGAGCGGCTGATCCGGGTCGATCTGCGCTACGGCTATATGCAGGTGGTCAACGTACCCTCGATCCTGGCGCCGGCGTTGCGCCGCGCGGGGCTCGAGCCGGAGGAGGCCGTCTACATCATCGGTCATGAGCGGATTCTCGCACCCGAAGGGATCAGCGGCTTCCGCGATCTCACGGCCCATGTGTTCGCTTTCCTCGCCCGCAATGCCGAGCGGGCCGTCGATCGTTTCGAGCTGCCGCGCCGGCGCACGCTCGAGGTCGGCTATACGGTGAAGCTGTGAGCCGAAGCTCGAGCCCTGAAAGTCCAAGGGTTCGAAACTTTGCCGTTGATGAGCACAACCGGAAGGGTGACGCAGCGTAGCGCAAAGGGTTAGAATCGCGGCACCCTCCGCAAGGGCAGTATCCGCAAGAGCAACACTCGCCATGGTCGCGGCAACAGATCAGGAAATGCAGGCCCCGCCCGCGCGCCGCTGGCGCGGGAGCGCCGCGGCCGGCGCCCTTGTCGCGACCTTGCTCATCACGGGTGTTCTCGCCTTCAGCGGGGCGCCCTTCCTCTTGCCGGCGCTCATTGGCGCGGTCGTCACCGCGGTCTTGGCGCTGATGCGGCCGCGCGCCGAGCATGCCGTGGCCGCCGAGATGGCACGTTCCCAGGAAACGGCGCGGACCGGCATCCAGGCGATCATGTCCGGCATCGCCGATCCCGTCGTCGTGCTGGATTCGCATGGCAATGTGATCATGTTCAACGCGCAAGCGAAGGCCGCCCTGCCCCAGCTCATTATCGGGCGCTCCTTGAGCTTCGCCGTACGCTCGCCCGAGGTGGTGAGCGCCGTCGAGCGCGTGCTGCGCGAAGGCACGGTCGCGGAAACCGAATTCCACGAGAAGGTGCCGGTCGAGCGCAGCTTCGAGGTGCGCGCGACGCCGGTGCGGATCGATGCCGAGCCGGCCGGCGGTGCGAGCGGAGCGATCGAGATCGTGATGTTGTTTCGCGACGTCACGGCCGCGCGGCGGCTCGAGCGCATGCGCGTCGATTTCGTCGCCAATGCCAGTCATGAATTGCGCACGCCGCTCGCCTCGCTCTACGGCTTCATCGAGACGATCGAGGGGCCGGCGAAGAATGATCCGGCGGCGCAGGCGCGCTTCCTTGCCATCATGCGCGAGCAGGCGCGGCGCATGTCGCGCCTCATCGACGACCTGCTTTCGCTTTCGCGCATCGAGCTCAAGGAGCACGTCCAGCCGACCGAGGACGTGCGCCTCGATAGCGTGCTCAGCGAAGTCATCGACACCTTGACACCGCTGGCGCTCGAATGCCGCACCAAGATCGAGACCGAAGGCTTGAGCCGCGTGCTGGTCACGGGCGATCGCGACGAGCTCATCCGCGTCTTCGAAAACCTCATCGAGAACGCGGTCAAATACGGCCAGTCGGGAGGTCGCGTGGAGGTCTCGCTCGTGGATGGCGAACGTGGCGTCAGCGTGACGGTGCGCGACTACGGGCCCGGAATCGCCCCCGAGCACCTGCCCCGCCTGACGGAGCGCTTTTACCGGGTCGACGTCGTGGAAAGCCGCCAGAAAGGGGGAACGGGTCTTGGCCTTGCGCTGGTGAAGCACATCCTCAACCGGCATAAGGCGCGGCTCTTGGTGCGCAGCGAGCTCGGCGCCGGGGCGAGCTTCGAGGTGGTGTTCCCGAAACCTGTGCCCGACACCCAGGCGTGATCTCGCGCCAAGGGAGGCCTCGCGCCAAGGGCGGCCTCGTGCCAAGGGCGGCCTCGCGCCAAGGCGATGTCAGGGCGATCTCGCGCTAGCCGCTCGGGTGTGTCATCTTAACGTCACGGCTGCGTTATAATCAGGACCGTCGCAACGGATGCGAAGGCATTCGCGCTCGTCCTTTGGTTCGCAGGCCGACCTTCTGGGACGGGTCTCGAAGGGCATGATGCGGAGACTTAAGATGGCGGATCACATCGTTCGCGCCTTCGATGCCGATCTCGATACCTTGAGCCGCGGCGTCGCCGAGCTCGGCGGGCTTGCCGAATCGATGACCGCACGCGCCATCGAAGCGCTCGTGCGCCAATCGCCCACCATGGCGAACGAGGTGATCGCGCTCGATGCGAGGCTCGACGCCCTGCAGGAGGAGCTCGAGGAAAAAGCCGTGCTCACGATCGCGCGCCGCCAGCCGATGGCGGTCGATCTTCGCGCCGTGATCGCGGCGATCCGCGTGACGCATGACCTCGAGCGCATCGGCGATCTCGCCAAGAACATCTGCAAACGCGTGCTCGCGATCACCGGCCTCGTGCAGGTACCCAAGCTCGTCAAGGGCGTCGAGCATCTTTCGCAACTCGTGCTCACGCAATTGAAGGACGTGCTCGACGCCTATGTCGAACGCAACGCCGAGAAGGCGCTCGCGGTTTGGGAGCATGACGAGAACATCGACGCGCTCTACACTTCGCTCTTCCGTGAGCTCCTCACCTATATGATGGAAGACCCGCGCAACATCGGAGTGTGCGCCCATCTCCTCTTCTGCGCCAAGAACATCGAGCGCATGGGCGACCATGCGACGAATGTCGCCGAGAACGTCCATTACCTCGTGACCGGCGCCAAGCTCCAAGCCGAGCGCGTCAAGGCCGACACGACGAGCCTCGAGAAACCCGTGAGCGCCCCATGAACGCAGGCGCTGCACTTTTCCTCGATTGGCGGAGCCTTTCATGAAACCGCGGGTCATGATCGTGGAGGACGACGAGGCGATCGTCGTGCTCTTGACCTATAATATGGAAGCGGAAGGGTTCGAGGTCGAAGCGGTCGACCGAGGCGACGAGGCCGATCTGCGGCTCAAGGAGCGGGTGCCCGACCTCCTCATCCTCGATTGGATGCTGCCCGGCTTGTCCGGCATCGAATTATGCCGGCGCCTCAGGCTGCGCGAGCAATCGGCCAAGCTGCCGATCATCATGCTGACGGCGCGCGGTGAGGAATCCGAACGTGTGCGCGGCCTCGTGGTCGGCGCCGACGATTATGTGGTGAAGCCCTTCTCGGTCGGCGAGCTTGTCGCGCGCGTCAAGGCCTTGCTGCGCCGCTCGCTGCCTCACCCCTCGATCAACCATTTCAAGGCGGCCGATCTCGAGCTCGATCGTGAGAGGCGTCGCGTGTTCCGCTCGGGCGGGGAGATCCACCTCGGCCCCACCGAGTTCAATCTCTTGGCCTTCCTGATGAGCGTGCCCGGCCGCATCTACAGCCGCCAGCAATTGCTGAACGCGGTCTGGGGCGAGGACGCCTATATCGACGAACGCACCGTCGATGTGCATGTCGGACGTCTGCGCAAGGTGCTCAATCGGGGCGGCTTGCGCGACCCGATCCGCACCGTGCGCGGCGGGGGCTATGGTTTCGACGAAACCTTCAGCGCCAAGGGAGCGTGATCGTCGCTCATCATCCGCCCGTCCCCATCGGAAACTGGGACCCAGACTTTTCCGCGACGATCTGCGTTCGTGATTCTAGATTCCCGCTTTTCGCGGGAATGAGCCGGTGAGACGAAGCGTCAGCCGCGCTTGCGATCGGGCACTGGCTGATAAGCCATGCGCCCATGCGGCATGCAGTAGGATGCCGAGGGATCGCACTTCGTGCCGCAATAGCGGAACTCCGGCGTCAGCGGATCGCCGAGCGGCCAGCGACACATGTTCTCGCGCAATTCGGTGATGGTGACGCGCTCCGAGATCGGGATGACCACGGCTCGCGGCAACACCGCCGGCTCATATTCCTCCGCGACGACGACTTCCCTGAGCATCATCGTATTGCCGCGCAGCGCCACGGTCTTTTGCGTCGTGGGCACGGAGGCCACGCGTCTCGGACGGGGCGCGCCCGAGGAAGAGGCGGGCTTGGCGCGGCCTGCGAGACCCAGCCGGTGCACCTTGCCGATCACCGCGTTGCGCGTGATGCCGGCGCCGAGCTGCGCGGCGATGCGGCTGGCGCTGATGCCTTCCTGCCAGAGTTTACTGAGCAGCTCGACGCGTTCGCCGTCCCAGGACATACCCGTCTCCTTCAATCGGAATCCCCTTCGCGTCGGCCGCGACGAAGCGGCCGTCACTGACGTGACGATTTCGGTTGACCACGAACACCCACGACATCTCGTGGCTGAGTGAGGGGACGCTACACTAGTGCTTGAATCGCCCGCAAGAGTCTAAAGAGTGAACAGGCTGAATTCTCAACAACTGAGTCGAAGAGGCCACAGCTCCGCATCTTGACCGCCACCGTGAGCGCGGGCTCGGCGCGCGAGCGAAAGCGCAAAAGCCGCGCTGCGCAAAAACCGAGCGGCGCTATCGAGGCTTGCGCTTTTGTTCGCGCCCTCGAGAAAGCTGTGGCTAGGCTTGCCGGAGAATGGAGAAGCATTTGTCCGGCAGGCGGCGGTGCGATAACCCGCTCTCGCCGCCATGAACGCTTATCTTTCCGGGCCGAACATCGATCGAGGCCGCCGTTCGCGGCGGCCCTTCGACGCCCTGCCGCAATCGCCTGACGCTGCGATATGAGCGGGCCCTTCGCGCTCGCCGTCACCTCGGTCGGCCTGCTGTCCGGCATGGATGCGCTGGTCAAGGCACAGGCGGCGCAATTCCCGGTGGCGCAGATCGCCTGCTTGCGCTTCGTCTTCGGCTCGGTCGCCATTCTCATCGCCATCGCGATCGCGCGCCCGCCACGGCCTCGCCTCGAGACGGTGATCGCCAATAGCTGGCGCGCCGTGCTCGGCGTCTCGACCTCGATCACCTTCTATTTCGCGCTCGGCCGCTTGCCGCTCGCCGAGACGCTGGCGCTCTCGCTTCTCTCGCCTTGCGTCACCGTACTCTTCGGCATGCTGATGCTGCGCGAGAGCGTGAGCCGCCCGCTCGTCATCGCGCTCGGCATCGGCTTTCTCGGCATGCTGCTGATCGTCGCGCCGAATTTCAGGCCGGGGCACGCCTCGATCGCGGCGCTCGAGGGGACGCTCGCCGTGCTCATCTCGACGGTCACCTATTCGCTGTCGCTCGTGCTCTTGCGCTCGCGCGCCACGCGCGACCATCCCCTCATCATCGTCGCGGTGCAGAACATCGGCCCGATGCTGATCTTGAGCGCGCTCATCCCGCTTGGACCCGCCGGCCTTTGGGTGCCGACCGGCGCCGCCGACCTCCTGAATTTCGCCGGCATCGGCACGCTCGGCGTCTGCGGCCACCTCGTGCTCGCCAAGGCCTATTCGCTGGCGCCGGCCGGGCGCATGGCGCCCGCCGATTACACGACGCTCGTCTACGGCGCGGCCTTCGGCTATCTCTTCTTCGGCGAGATCCCGGCCTGGACGACGATCGCGGGCGGCCTCCTCATCGTCGTCTCATCCTTCACGGCGACGCGGCGCTGAAGCGATATCCCGAGCCATCGAGGCGGCAAGCCGGGAGGCCGCTCAGGTCAGATAGGAGTGGATGATCTCGATCAGCTCCTCGGCCGCATCCTCGCGCGAAACCGAGCCCTCGGCCTCGATGAGATATTCGCGCACATGCTCCTCAAGCACCTCGGCCATCAGCCCGTTGATCGCGCCGCGCGCGGCGGTGATCCGCTGCAGCAAGTCCGAGCAGCTTGCCTCTCCATCGAGCGCGCGCTCGATGGCATCGACCTGGCCGCGCAAGCGGCGCGTGCGATTGACGAGGCCACGCTTATCACGCAGCACATGTGGGGGCCGGCCAGAAGGCTCGCCGCTCTTCGAGTTGATCTTGCCCTTCATGCCTCTCACTACATCGCGCCTCGCCGAACGGCGCGATCATATATTCCGAATGAAGCTTCGGGGAAGCGCCACACGTCAAGCCTCGCCGCATTTTGACCCTCGCCATCCGGGGCTCGCGTTTTTCACCCGCGAACCCGTCGAGACGGGTTGACAAGCCCCGCGGGGCGGCATACCTGCCGGGGTATCTCCAAAATTCCTTGGAGATCATTGATCGCAACCAACGTTAAGGACCATGGGCCCTCGACCTAGAAGCACGGCCCCGGAAGTCGTTCGCCGCCCGAAAGCGGCCGGCTCTCCGCGGGCACACCGGCCCGAGTCAAGGATCAGGGATATCTCGATAGCCTAGACGGAGCTTCCTCCTTCCAGGCTATCGAAGTGGCTCTGCCTCGCTCGGCTCGGTGACGAACCACCGCCTGAGTCAGGAGACCGGAGCCATGACTGCTCTCAAACAGCATGATCGCGAGGTTTCGTCGACGCTGCTGCGCGGCGCCGACGAACTGCATCGCTTGAAGCTTGCCTCGGCCAACGACGCCGGGCCTGCGGCGACTGCCGCCGCCGAGCTTTGCGCATCCGCCACCATCGACGAGATCGAGCGGCTTTACGCGGCTCTCGATCAGGTCCGTTCGGACACCCATCCGCGCACCGCGCAGCTTCTTGAAAGCGGCAAGCGGAAAATGGGCCAGAAGCTCATCGAGGAGGCAAGCGAGGTCGCGTTCGAGGGCTTGCGCCACCGCGCCCGCGGCGTCGTGCGCGAGAGCGCCGATCTCGTCTACCACCTCGTCGTGCTCTGGCGCGAATGCGGCGTCATGCCGAGCGAGGTTTGGGACGAGATGCGCGAACGCGCGCAAACGCTCGGTATCGCCGAAAAGCTGCCGAAGCGGCCGAGAAAATTAACCCTCCCGGCCACCGCCGATACGGCCGTCCTGCGGCCACCTCCGGAATGCGAATGAGCTCAACGCTTCCTTTCAGGGATCAGGTGATCGCCATGGCCTACGCGACCGACATCGATAGCTCCGCCGAGGCAGCGCTCGTCAAGACTGCGCATCTCGATGACGCGCATCTCGGCGACATCATCGGTGCGTTCGGCACCATCGCGAGGAACGACACGACGCACCGTCTTCACTGGAAGCACCGGCTGCGGACGCTGCTCGCGATCCTCGGCCCCGGCCTGATCGTCATGGTCGGCGACAATGACGCGGGCGCGTTCGGGACCTACACCCAGGCGGGCCAGAATTACGGCACCGCGCTGTTGTGGACGCTCGCGCTCCTGATCCCGGTGCTCTATGTGAATCAGGAGATGGTGCTGCGGCTTGGCGCGGTGACCGGCGTTGGGCATGCGCGGCTCATCTTCGAGCGCTTCGGCAAGTTCTGGGGCGCGTTCAGCGTCATCGATCTCTTCCTGCTCAACGCGCTCACCATCGTCACCGAGTTCATCGGCATCGCGCTCGCGCTCGATTACCTCGGGATGCCCAAGGCGCTTGGCGTCGCGCTTTCGGCCCTCCTCATCGTGGCGGCCGTGAGCACCGGCAATTTCCGCCGCTTCGAGCGCTTCGCCATGGTGCTCGTCTTCGCGAGCCTGCTGCTCGTGCCAATCTATTTCATGGCGCATCCGCCCTTGGCCGAGGTGGCGCGCGATTTCGTCGTTCCGCAACTGCCGAAGGAGGGCAAGCTCTCCGACGTGATGCTCTTGATCATCGCCATCGTCGGCACCACCGTGGCGCCCTGGCAGCTGTTCTTTCAGCAAAGCTATGTGGTCGACAAGCGCATCACGCCGCGCTTTATCCGCTATGAGCGTCTCGATCTGTGGATCGGCATCGCGCTCGTCATCATCGGCGCGGTCGCGATGATGGCCTTCACGGCCGCCGCTTTCGCAGGAAAGCCGGAGTTCGGCAATTTCACCGATGCGGGCGGTGTTGCCGCGGGCCTCGAAAAATATGCGGGTCAGGCGGCGGGTGTAATGTTCGCCATCGCCCTCATCGATGCGTCCTTGATCGGCGCCGCCGCGGTTTCGCTCTCGACGGCCTATGCGATCGGGGATGTGTTTTCGCTGCGCCACTCGCTGCATCGCAAGGTCGGCGAGGCGAAAGGCTTCTACGCCGTCTACGCCTTCCTGATCGCGCTCGCGGCCGCGATCGTGCTCACGCCCGGCGCCCCGCTCGGCCTTCTCACCAACGCCGTGCAGACGCTAGCCGGCGTGCTCTTGCCGAGCGCCACCGTGTTCCTGCTGCTCTTGTGCAACGACAAGGCCGTGCTCGGCCCTTGGGTCAATCCGCGCTGGCTCAATTATTTCACCGGCGTCGTCATCGCCGGGCTCGTGCTCTTGTCGATCATCCTCACCGCCTCGGTTCTCTTTCCGGACGCCACGAATGAACAGGTGATCCTCGGCATCCTCCTCGGCGGTGGCGGGGTGGGGCTTCTCATCACCCTCGCGGCGATGACGCTCGGCCGCCGTGGTGAGCCGGCGAATGCCGTGAAGCGCGGGGGCGGCTTGGGAGGCTCGCGCGCGAGCTGGCGCATGCCCCCGCTCGAGGAGCTTGCGCCCGCGCAATTGTCGCTTGCCGCGAAGCTCTGGATGGGGGTGCTTCGCCTCTATCTCGTGATCGCGGGCGGGCTGGTGCTCATCCGCATCGCGACGCTCGCGCTCGGCGGCGGAGAATGACACGGGGCCAAGCGCTCGACCCTCGGCGAGCCTTGAGGGAAGGCGTTTTCCGTTGGCGCGCGGGAGCGAAATCCGCTACTGCGTGCCGATCTCCCATGGGGGGCGGCCGCGACGCGGTTGCCCCACGCCCGCAAACGCGAGACCAAAGCCGCATGAGCGATATTTTTCGCGAAGTCGATGAGGATGTCCGGCGCGACCGCTTCGAGCAGATCTGGAAGCAATACGGCAATCTCATCATCTCGGCGGCGCTGGTCATGGTCGCCGCGGTCGGCGGCTGGCAAGTCTACGGGCATTTTCGCCTGCAGCAGGAGCAGCGCGCCTCCGCCAAATTCCAGACGGCGATCGAGTTGTCGCAAGCCGGCAAGGATGCCGAAGCGGAAAAGCTGCTCGCCAGCATCGCCAAGAAAGGCCCTTCCGGCTACACGGCGCTCGCGCGCTTTCGCGAAGCGGCCGAGAACGGCAAGCGCGATCCGGCCGCCGGCGCCGCGCTCTACGACAGCTTGGCGTCGGACGGCGGCCTCGGCCCGGCGCTGCAAGGGCTGGCCGAGCTGCGCGCCGCCATGCTGCTGAGCGATACGCTTTCACCGGCCGATCTCAAGAAGCGGCTCGACCCGCTCGCCCAAGCCTCGAGCCCGTGGCGCAACCTCGCGCGCGAGCTGCTTGGCCTGGCCGAGCTGAAGGCCGGCGATTATGAGGCGGCGGGACGCTATTTCGACGAGATCATCACCGATCCCGAGGCGCCCGCAGGCCTGCGCCAGCGCGTCGAAATCTACCTCGGCCTCGTCAAGGCAGGGCCGCTTCCGGCGAAGTCCTGACGCGTCGGGCGCGGAGGCGCGGGACCTGACGGGAAAGCATCCCCTTTCGGGTGCTTTCGGGTGGGGGTGGATGCTCGCCAGAATGCCTATTCGCCATAGTGGCGAGCCACGGCCTCCAGGCCGATATTGCGGCCGGTCAAAGTGACCGCAACGGTCCTCCCCTCAACATCATGTCGGCACGACAGAACCGCCGCCAAGGCGACGGCGCCTCCCGGCTCGACAACAAGCCCAAACTCGCGAGCGGCGGTGCGCATGGCGGACACGACCTCGTCGTCACTCACGGCCAGGGTTC
>DASZIL010000122.1:0-7789 GCA_035949255.1 Beijerinckiaceae bacterium
GCTCGCCTGGGGACCATCGCATGAAATCGATCCAAGGCCGGTCGACCCCAAGATTGCGCTCAGCGAAACCGATCATTTCTGGACCGGCTGGGCAGAGAAGTGCCGTTATGACGGCCCTTCGCCGGGGGTCGTGCGCCGTTCGCTCGCGACACTCAAGGCGCTGACCTATCTTCCGACAGGCGGCATCGTCGCCGCGCCCACCACCTCGCTGCCAGAGAAGATCGGCGGCGTGCGCAATTGGGACTATCGCTTTTGCTGGCTGCGCGACTCGACCTTTTGCCTCGTTGCCCTCATGGATGCGGGTTACGTCGAGGAAGCGCTCGCCTGGCGAGGCTGGCTCGCGCGCGCCGTCGCCGGTAATCCCGAGCAGACGCAGATCCTTTACGGGATCGGTGGCGAGCGCCTCATTCCCGAGATCGAGCTCGATTGGCTTTCGGGTTACCAAAATTCGCGCCCCGTGCGCGTCGGCAACGCGGCGTCCAATCAATTGCAGCTCGATATCTTCGGTGAGGTCGCCGACGCCATGTATCAGGCAAGAATGCGCGACCTCCCCTCGGTCGAGGGAGGATGGGAACATACGCTTTCCCTGATGAACCATCTCGCCCGGATCTGGGAGGGCCCGGACGAGGGCATTTGGGAGGTGCGCGGCCCTCGCCAGCAATTCGTGCATTCGAAGGTGATGGCCTGGCTCGCCTTCGACCGCACCATCAAGCGCGGCGAGGCGCGGAAGCGAAAAGCCCCTTACGCCGAATGGCGAAAAATTCGCGACGCCATCCATGCGCAAGTCTGCGAGCAAGGCTTCGATCGAGAGCTCGGCAGCTTCGTCCAAGCCTACGGGTCGAAGACGCTCGACGCGAGCTTGTTGCGCATTCCGGTCGTCGACTTCCTGCCGCCGCAAGACGAGCGCGTGCGCGGTACGGTCGCGGCGATCGAGCGCGAGCTCATGGTCGACGGGCTGGTGCTTCGCTACCGGACCGAGGACACCAAGGACGGATTGCCGGTTGGCGAGGGCGCCTTTCTCCCGTGCAGCTTCTGGTATGCGGACAACCTCCTGCTTCTCGGACGCGTCGAAGAGGCAAAAGCGCTTTTCGATCGGCTGATCGGGCTTTGCAACGATGTCGGCCTCCTGGCGGAGGAATATGATCCGCGCGCCAGGCGCATGCTCGGCAATTTCCCCCAGGCCTTCAGCCATGTCGCGCTCGTCAACACCGCCTTGCGCCTCGCCCAGGCTCTGCGCGAAGCGAGCGCCGCCGTGCCGAAGGAAGCTGCGTCAGCCTGAGGCGGCTCACGGGGCAGCCGCTCCGAGGCTTCGCGGGGCAGTATTCCCAAGGGAACATTACGCCTTGCCCGGTGTTGAGATGGGGCCAATCCTAGCCCCTCCAGACGGGTTGGCAGAAGCCACTGGCGCTCCAGCTCTCCTCGGCGGATTGGCTCGGAGCGCCTTTTTTTCCAGCGAAGCCTTCTTACCGCTCCCGTCAGTCGGGAGCCGCACGGCATTGCGCTTCGCTTTCCTGGTGTCTTTTGTTCAGGCCGGGCGATCGGCGAGGATCATCGTCACCTTCGCCTGGCCCGTATCGCGCAGCACGCGCAAGGACACGTGGCCCGCTATTCGGCGCAGCGCCACATCCACCTCGGCTCCCGCGAATCCGGCTCGGCGGAGCACGATCTGGTCGACGAAAGCGGGCAAGGTCGGGTTCCTGAAACGGATCTCCTTCGCGGCAGGATCGAATTCGAGCCCGAGCGAAGCCTGGATCATGAGGAACAGCGCACCGCTCGCCCACGCCTGCGGCGTGCAAGCGACGGGATAGAGGGTCGGCCCCCCGCCGCGCCGTCGCCGAAAGCCGCAGAACAATTCCGGCAAGCGGCGCAAATCCATATAGCTCGCCGCCGCGAAATTCGCTTCGAAGATGCGCTGCGCCTGGCTCGTCAGGCCGTAGCGCGCGAGGCCCAAGGCGATGAGCGAGTTGTCGTGGGGCCAGACCGAGCCGTTGTGGTAGGACATGGGGTTGTAGCGCGCCTCCCCCTTCGCCACGGTTCTCACGCCCCAACCCGAGAAGAAGGCCGGCGAGACCATGGCGTCGGCAACCTTCCTCGCTCGCGCGGGCCGCGCGATTCCGGTCCACAAAAGGTGGCCCGCGTTCGATGCGCGCACTTGCAAGGGTGCCTTTTCGCCGTCGAGGCCGAGCACATAGAGCCCGATCTTGTCGGACCAGAAATATTCATCGAAGCGCTCGGCGAGCGCGCTCGCGGAGCTTTCGAGCGCCTCGGCGAGATCAGCCTCGCCGAGGCGGCGCGCGCAGAGGGCGGCGACGCGCTTGGCCGCATAGGCGTAACCTTGCACTTCCGCGAGAGCGATCGGTCCTTGCGCCAGGCGTCCGTCGGCGTGGAAGATGGCATCGAAGGAATCCTTCCAGCCTTGATGCTGAAGCCCGGTCTTCAGGCTGTGAGTTCCCTTCTCGCCGTATTCGAGGAAGCCGTCGCCGTCCGCATCCCCTTGCGTGTCCATCCAAGCGAGCGCGCGCTTGATGGCAGGCCACAGACGCCGCAGCGTGGCCTCATCGCCCGTGCGTTCCGTATAGAGCCCCGCGAGAAGCACGAAGAGCGGCGTTGAATCGACGGATCCGTAGTAGAGGCCGAAGGGCACTTCCTTGAGCGCGGCCATTTCGCCGCCGCGCATCTCATGCAGGATCTTGCCCGGCTGGGCGTCCGAGGCGTCATCGGTCGTGCTCGCCTGATAAGCCGCAAGGCGCAACAGCACCCCCTTGGCGACCGAGGGATCGAACCAAAGCGTCTGCAAGGCGGTGATGAGCCCGTCGCGCCCGAAGGTGGTCGAGAACCAAGGCGTGCCGGCGTAAGGGTAGGGACCCTCCGGCGTGCTCGTCGTCAGCATGTGCAGATCGGCCATGGCGCGGCGCAGCGCCTCATTCAGGATTTCGTTCGAAGTCTCGATGGTGGTGGCAGCACCCGCCTTGCGCTCGCGGTTCGCGGCCTTCAACCCCTTGAAGAAGCCCACTCGCGTCGGCAATTGCGCGCCATGGCATTCCACGGTGAAGAACAAGGAGAGGGATCGGCCGGCCGCGAGGCTGAGCTCATAGGTCGCGGTGCTCGTCGAGCGCCGTGTCGGAGCGGGCTCGAAAGTAAGCTCCGTGCGCCGCGCCGCTCCGTCCAATCCGCGGTAAATGAGCGAAGCGCCGTTGTCGCCGCGAAGCTCCTCACGCGTCTCTCCCCGTTTCGGGCGAAGCTGGCCGCGCACCTCGAAGATGTCGGCGAAATCGTTGCCGAACAGCAAGGTGAGGGTGAAGGAGAGGAACGAGTCGCCATGGTTCGAGACGGCGATCCTTTGGTAAGCGACGCCGCGCCACAGATATACCGTGCGCACCACATGGATGGTGTCACGCGGCAAGACGATATGACCGCCTTCGAAAATGTCGGCATTGGTGAGATCGACGGAGAGCATCACATTGTCGTCGCGCACGCTTGAGCCGAGAAGCAGCGGCTGCGTGCCGCCGATCAGCAGCTCGAGGCGCGAAAGAAAGCGCGTGTCGTGGTCGAACAAGCCGTCCGGCCCGCCGGCGGAAGCGCCCATGTCGCCGTGGCTGTCGAAGATGGCGAAGGTGTCGGCGTGCTTGAGCGTCCGCCTCGGCCGCGCCGAAGGGCTTGTGGAGGGAATATAGAACGGCGCTTCCGCAAGCGCATCGACGGCGGGAGCGACGGTTTGGGGTTGAGGACGCGGTGCCTCAGCCCGCATGACGCTCGCTGGCGCTCTTGCGTGTCAGCGGAATGACGTTGGCGCGCGGCGCGCCTTCGGCAGCGAAGCTCGGGATCTTCGCGAGCATCGAGCGATAAACCGCGAGATAGTCATCGGCCATCCGGGTGACGGAGAACCGCTCCTCGAAGCGCCGACGCACCGAACGACGATCGAGCGCGATCACGTCGCGCAGCGCCCAGCTCGCCTCGTCGAGGCAGGTCACGATTCGACCCGTGACATGTTCATCGATGATCTCGCCGACCGAGCCGCTGCGGAAGCCGAGGACGGGCGTGCCGCAAGCCATCGCCTCTATCATCACGAGGCCGAAGGGCTCTGGCCAATCGATCGGGAAGAGCAGGGCGCGCGCGTTTCCGAGGAACTGCGCCTTGCCGTGATCGTCGATCTCGCCGATGAATTCAACGCCGGGTTGGTTGAGCAAGGGTGCGACAACCTCGCGAAAATAGGCTTCATCTACCTTGTCTATCTTGGCCGCGATCTTGAGCGGCAAGCCGAGCGAGCGCGCAATCGCTATCGCACGATCTGGGCCTTTCTCGGGCGAGATGCGGCCGAGGAAGGCGACATATCCGCCGCGCGGATCGTAATTCGGCGCGTGCAGGTCGAGCGGCAAGCCGTGATAGACGGTGGCGACGAAATTCGCGTCCGGTATCGGGTCGCGCTGCGCGTTCGAGATCGAGACGAAGGACATGTTCGAGAAGGCGCGATAGAGCGGCGCCAGATCGGGCAGGTCCTGGCGACCATGCAAGGTGGAAACCGTCCGATCCGCCATGGCGCTGAAGAGCGGCAATTGAAACGCGTCGATGTGGAAATGCAGCACGTCGAAAGAAGGCGCGCGCCGGCGCACCTCATCGAGCATGATCATGTAATGGGGCACATAATCGCGCACGCGCGGGTTGAGCCGGATGGCCATATGACCGCAAGGCACGAGCTCGGCCTTGGTGACGCTATCCCCGCTCGCAAAGAGAGTCACCTCATGACCTTGCCGAACGAGCTCTTCGCAAAGATAGGAGACGACACGCTCGGTGCCGCCGTAGAGCTTTGGGGGAACGCTTTCCATAAGGGGGGCGATTTGGGCGATTTTCATCGGGGCACTTTATTTGTTGGTTGCACCGATGGCTTACGCGCGTCGTCAGCGTTTAGTTCCAAAAGGTGCATCAGGCGCGCGCGCCGAAAAAATGCTTCATGGAAATGCGTCGACCGGTTCCCGCGACACGTCGACACCCTTCGAGGGAGGGGTGCACGCTTCGCGGGCGCCAGCGCGTTTGCCGAGAAGCATGATCCGACCCGGCAAACAGTTTCGGAAGGGAAGCAAGATCAGCGACGCGTGGCGGGCTCGCTCAAGCGCCGCTCGATCGGAATGAGCCAGCTCATGGCGGAGGCGAGAAGCGCGAGCGTCAGCACGCCCCAGTAGGTGAGGTGAAGCGCGCGCGCAAGGACGTCCTGCACGAGCGGATCGCCGGCGGCCTGCATCAAGCCTGATGGACTCTCCAGCACGTCGTGAACGCGGCTCGCGGTCGAGCCGGTCGCGAAGCGGGCGATGCCGATGTTGAGAATGGCGCCGAGCACCGTCGCGCCCAATGTGTTGCCGAGGCTGCGGGCAAAGATATTCGAGGCGGTGGCGCTGCCGCGCATCGACCATTCGACGCTGTCCTGGATGAGGACGATCGAGGTAATGCTCAAGAGCCCCATGCCGAATCCCATGACGAAGGAACCGACGGCCGCGAGCATCGGCGAGCTTTGTGGGGTCAGCAGCAAAAGCAGGGTCGCGCCGAGCGGAAACAAGAGGCCGCCGCCGCGCAAGCTGTTGCGGATGCTGAAGCGGCGGAAGAATCGGCCGGAGAGGCTTACCGCCAAGGGCCAGCCGACGACGAGGGCGGTCAAGGTGAAGCCCGCGACGACGGGGGAGCGCCCGAGCACGCCCTGCACATAGAGCGGCAGCACGGTGGTGAGCCCGATCAGCGTCATGCCGGCGAGCAACGTCGCCATGTTGCAGCTTGCGACGAGGCGTCGGCTCCAGAGCCGAAGCGAGATCATCGGCTCGGCCGCGCGCGCTTCCTGGCGCAGGAACAGGAAGGCGCTCACGAGGAAGACGAGGCCGAGCCCGAGAAGCGTCGAGGCTGCGCCTTTCGTCTCGGTCAAGAGCGTGAGCAAGGAGACGATGGCGATCGAGAATAGAGCGGCGCCGAGATAGTCGATGTTCCTCTTCTTGTGCTCCACCGTCTCCTTGAGAAAGTGGGTGAAGCCCGCAATGGCGATGAATCCGATCGGGATGTTGATCCAGAAGATCCAGGCCCAGGAGAGGTTGTCGACGATGATGCCGCCGGCAAGCGGACCCACGACCGCGGAGGTCGCCCAAACGCTCGAGATCAACCCCTGCGCCTTGCCGCGCTCCTCGAGCTTGTAGAGGTCGCCCACGACGGTCGAGGTGATCGGCTGGATGGCGCCGGCCCCGAGGCCTTGGAGCAAACGGAAGAAAATGAGCGACGGCATCGACCAGGCAAGGCCGCAGAGTAACGATCCGAAAAGGAAAAGCGAGATGCCGAGGATCAGGCTCGGCTTGCGCCCGAACATATCGGCGAGCTTGCCGTAGATCACCGTGGTCGTGGTTTGCGCCAGAAGGAAGGCCGCGAACACCCAGCTGTAAAAGGCGAAGCCGCCGAGCTCGCCGACGATGCGCGGCATCGCGGTCGCCACGATCGTCGCTTCGATCGCCGCCATGAAAGTCGCGAGCATGAGCGAGGCGACGACGAGCGGGCGTCGCGTGCGGGGTGTTCGGGAAGGCATGGCACTCTTTCAAGAAGAGGACGAGTTCGATGGAATCGGCGCCGCCCTTGCAATTTGGCGGCAGGTTCTTATCGCACAATGACACTCGCTTTCGCGGGGCCATGCCCTCGCGTAACGCATGGCAAGTCACGAATGATGCATGGCGAACGATGCATGGCGAAACGGGTCGTTCCCGAAGAGCGGTGCGGCGAAAGCGCCGCCGCGAGACGCGAGGCTCCGCGCGGCGATGACGACTATTGAAGCCGGAAATTCACCCCCGCCGAAAAGACGTGCGGCGCGCCGGGCGGAGGAGCGGGAAAGGGGGAGGCCCTGCGCACCATCGCCACGATCTCGGCATCGATGTCCGGGTCGCCGCTGGCGCGCGTCAAGGACACGCTGTCGACGCGCCCCGAGGCATCGATCGAGAAGGAGACGGCCGGATTTCCCTGCGCGCCACGCGCGCGCGCCGCCGGCGGATAGCGTTTGAAGCTCGCAAGATGACCGATCACGCTGCTGCGATACGCGGAAGCGGCGGCAGCATTCGCCGCAGTGGCCTCGGCGGCCTTCGCCTGCGCTTGCCGCTCAGCCTCCTGACGTTGCGCGGCCTGACGCTGTGCCTCTTGACGCTTCGCGTTTTCCGCCGCCCGCGCGGCCCGTTCCCGGACCGCCCTTTCCGCCTCCTCGCGCTTTTCCCTCTCGAGGCGTTCCGCGCGTTCACGCTGCGCGAGGTCCACGGCTGGCGGCACGGGCTTCGCGGGCTCCGCCTGCCGAACCGGAGGCTCAGGAGGCGTCGGCGTTGGCGTTGGAGGTGGCGTTTGCAACTCGCTCTCGGCAGCGGGAGCCGGAACCACAGGCGGCGGCGCCTGCGCCTCGACCGGCGGAGGCGTTGCCTCGGCGGGGGGCGGATTCGATTCAGCCTCGGGAGCCGGAGGGGACGGCTGGGCGGGCGCGGGCTCTATCTGGCTCGCCTTCGCCTCTGGAGCCGCGGGCTGTGCCTGCTCCGTGCTTGCCGCCGGCTCCGGGGAAGAGGCGGGTTGCGGCAAGCTATCGACGATCTCCACCGAGATCTCGTCTTCATCTTGAAGCGAGCCCCTGCCGTCCCAGGGAGCGTAAAGGAGCAAACCAGCGATCACGAGCGCGTGGGCCGCGAGCGAGGCCGCGGCGGCGAGGAGGCCGCCATCGCTTCGGCGGGAGGAGAAGGCGCAAGCGCGCATCGGCGCGGAAGGAAAGCTCGAGGCCGGCGCCTCGCCGGACGATGGG
>DASZIL010000123.1:0-11072 GCA_035949255.1 Beijerinckiaceae bacterium
GAACACGGGAGCTCCCCACGCGGGCTGGAAATGAGAGTGGTGATGGTGATGATGGTGATGATGGTGATGATGGTGGTGATGATCGTCGAAATATTGCGCGACTTGCGGATTGGCTTGTCGTTGCGCCGCTTGGGTTTTGTCTACCTCCTCGAGGAGGGCGAGCGCGTTGGGGACGGGCTCGAGCAGCTCCGCGAAGGATTGGGGCTTCAGGAATTCACTCACACTCGTGGCGCTCGGCGCTGCCGCTTGCGCATAGTCCAAGGCCGCGACGGCGGATATAACCCCAATCGCGCCAGCAAGCTTCTTTTGCATCTCATTTTCCTTCCCGAACAATTCGCCAGCAATGCCCGAGCCTCGGGCAAAGGCGATGTTTCCCGCGAAGGCGCAGTCTTGATGAACCGGGTTAATCAATCGGTAACGGGGGCGCAGAGAAAGAGAGCATGTTAGCGGGGGCTGAGCGCATCGTCAGCGTTCCCACGCCGCCACCTCACGAAAGCTTTTGTTGTGATCTTTCGCGAGTTTGGGATGATTCCCATGCGGCAAGCGACATTTCGTCCAACGGCGACCGCCGCTCTCACTCATGGATCGAGACGATGACAAACAGCGAATTCGACAAAAGCTCTTCTGTTAGCGTCGTGGCGCTCTTGCGCCGCGTGCTGATGAGCGCGATCTTCATCTGGGCCGGATTCGGGAAGCTCACGGCAGCGGCGGGCACTACGGCTTATTTCACCAAAATCGGACTTCCGATGCCGAGCCTCGTGTATCTCCTCGCAGTCGCCGTCGAGCTTGGTGGAGGAATTCTGATGCTCGTTGGCCTCTTCACACGCCCGGCGGCCGTTGTTTTGGGATTGTGGTGCATCGCGACCGCGATCGTTGGCCACAGCGACTTCGGCGACCGCAACATGGAAATTCATTTCATGAAAAACCTGACCATGGCTGGCGGCTTCGCCTATGTCGTGCTTCTCGGCGCCGGCGCTTTCAGCCTCGATGCTCTCTTGGGCAAGCGGCGGGAGCTTGCGGCGGCTTGATCTCGCTCGGCTGGCGCCCCGGCGAGCGCTCAGCGCTCGCGCAACTCTTATTCGGCGCGCCAGCCGTAAAGCCAGTCGTAGCGCGCGAGAAGGCTTTCGCCAGAGGAGCGTGACAAGATGAGGTCGCGCGCCGCGCAAAGCGGAAACCCGGTGTGGTAGGCGAAAATATTGCGCCGCGCCTCGCGCTGCGCACGGGCGGTGCGTGCCGCACGCGCACGCTCGTAGCGGCGCAGGGCCTTTGTCGTTTCGCGACGGCGGTCGGCATCCGACCTCACCGTTTCCGGCACGCCGCCCTTTCGGCCCGTTGAGACCTTTGCCAGCGGGGCAAGCGCTAAGGCGAGCACTGCCGCATCCTCGATCGCCATGGCGGCCCCTTGTGCGAGGAAGGGCAGCATCGGATGGGCCGCATCGCCGAGGAGCGTGATAAGACCTTTTCCCCAGCGGCGCGCCGGCTTGCGGTCGAAGAGCGACCAGCATCTCCAGGAGGGTGCCGAGGCGATGAGAGCGCGGGCGGTTTCGCTCCAAGCCGCGAAGGCGCCGCCGATCACCTCGGCGTCGCCCGAACGTGACCATCCCTCTTGGGGGCGCTCGTCCTCGATCACGGCGACGAGATTGACGGCATCACGGTTCTTGAGCGGGTAGTGGACGAGGTGTGCCCGAGGCCCGAGCCAGAGCCCGACCTCTTCGGCCCGAGCGAATGGCGGCGCGTCGGCGGACGGCACGAGGGCGCGCCAGGCGCAAAAACCGGAAAAGCGGGGCGGCTCCTTCATTGCGGCATACGGGCTCCAAAGGCCGTCGGCTGCGACGAGCGCCGAAGCGTCGAGCTTGTTCTCGACTCCACGCTCGCTCCGCGAGGTGAGGGTGAGACCGCCGTCATGCTCGATGAAGCCTTGCGCCTCACGTCCGTAAAGCAGTTGAATGCGGGGCTCGCCGCGCACCGCGTCGAGAAGAAGCCCCGCAAGCTCGGCCCTGTGAATGACGAAATAAGGTGCGCCGTGGCGCTGCTTAATGTCTTGGCCGAGCGGGATCATGGCAAGCTCGCGCGCGTCCGCGGCGCGGCGAATGCGGACGCGCTCGGGCGCGCTGGCGCGCCGCGACAAGGCAGGGCCCATCCCGGCCTCGATCAGGATGCGGCTCGCGTTGGGTGAAAGCTGCAACCCCGCGCCTTCTTCCTCCACACGGGTGCGCTTCTCGATGAGCGACACCTCAAAGCCGGCGCGCGACAGGAAGAGCGCCGCCGCGAGGCCGCCGATGCCGGCACCCACCACGGCGATCGGGTTCGCCTGCGCACTCATCCTCGCATCGGCCTCTTGTCGGGGCGTGAACGCCGGCGTCGTCTCATCCACGCCCCGGCTTTGCACGGCAAGGGGCGCAAAGTGGCGTCAAGAGGCGCCAAGGTGCGAAATCGACCGCGTCAGGCCATCGCGTCTTCGGGATCGGGCATCCAGGCGCAACCGGGCGGATCGCTCTCTTGCCCATTAAGATCGGGGCGGAAGCGATAAAGCGTCGAGCAATAGGGGCAGACGATCTCGTCTTCGCCGCCCATGTCGAGGAAGACGTGGGGATGATCGAGCGGCGGCTTGGCGCCGATGCACATCAGCTTCTTCGTCGCGATGCCGATGCTGCGCGCACCGACCTCGTTGTGGAAATGGGGGATAGCGTCATGGGCCATGGCGAGCTTTCCGGGGGCTATTTCGCAAGCGCTCTACCCTCTCTCGCAAGGGCTGGCTAGAGAGCGCATGCTATGGATTGCAAGCCCGCCATTGACGCTTCGCGCGCGCCATCGGCACATTGCCCGCGCCGGAGGAGGGAGCATGGAATTTTTTCAATCGCAAGGAGCGCGGATCGCCTTCGTCGATCTTCCGCCCTCGGGTGAGGATCGCGACGAGCCGATCGTTTTGATCCACGGCTTTGCCTCGAACCATGCGGTGAACTGGGGCAGCACGCTGTGGACGCAGACGCTCACCCGCGACGGGCGGCGCGTCATCGCGCTCGACAACCGCGGGCACGGTCAATCCGAGAAGTTCCATGACGCCGCCTCCTATTCGCTTCTGAGGATGGCGGGCGACGTGCTTGCGCTCATGGACCATCTCGGCGTCGCGAGCGCGGATGTGATGGGTTATTCGATGGGGGCGCGAATCACGAGCTTCCTCGCGGCCGATCATCCCGGACGCCTGCGCTCGGCCATCTTCGGCGGGCTCGGCATGCGGCTTCTGACGAGCGATCCGAATTATTTGGCGATCGTCGAGGCGATGGAAGCGCCCTCGCTCGATGCGCTCACCGATCCGCTCCAGCGAACCTTCCGCGCTTTCGCCGAGCAGACGAAGAGCGATCTTGCGGCGCTCGCTGCCTGCATGCGCGGCACGCGCGAGCTCTTGACGGTCGAGGAGGCTGCCGCCATCCGCGTGCCGGTGCTGGTCGCGGCGGGAACCAGGGATCCGCTCGCGCGCGATTACCGAGAGCTCGCAGAGCTCATTTCGGGCGCGCAACTGCTCGAGATTCCTAACCGGGACCATAATCTCGCCGTCGGCGACAAGGTTTATAAGCAAGGCGTGCTGGAGTTCCTGCGCCGCCGGCCGTGATCTGGCCCCTTGTTTGGCTCGGCCCCTCTCGCAACCGCGTCGGCGAGCGCTTATCTCTTCCGCCACCGACGGAATTGAAACATCGGCGCAAAAGAGATTTATTGTGCGACGCGATGATATGATAGAGCAAAGACGCGACCGATGGCGCCTGTTCAAGTCACATCGCAGCCGTTCTGAAGAGGAGTTTGCCATGCCCGCGGAGGTCAAGAGAAGCCTGTCGCTCGCCGCGGCGAGAGAGACCGATCTCGTTTGGCAGCGGATTTGCACGGAAGCCGAAGCGGTGATGACACGCGAGCCGGCGCTTGCGGGCTTCATGCTTTCCGCCATTTTCCGGCACGACAGTTTCGAGACGGCGGTGATCGGGCGTGTGGCGTCACGGCTCGACCATCGCGGCCTTGGCGCCGATCTCATCTCGCAAGCTTTCACCGAAGCCCTCGCGAGCGATCCCTCGATCGCGGAAGCTTTTCGCGCCGATCTCGTGGCCGTTGTCGATCGCGACCCCGCCTGCAACCGGCTGATCGAACCGCTTTTGTATTTCAAGGGGTTCCACGCCATCCAGACGCATCGTCTTGCGCATTTCCTGTGGACGCATGGGCGCAAGGATTTCGCGCTCTACTTGCAGTCGCGTTCGTCGGAAGTGTTCCAGACCGACATCAACCCCGCGGCGCGTATCGGCAAAGGCATTTTCCTCGACCATGCGACCGGTCTGGTCGTCGGCGAGACGGCGGTGATCGGCGACAATGTCTCGATGCTCCAGGATGTGACGCTCGGCGGCACGGGAAAAGCGGGCGGCGACCGCCATCCGAAGGTGCGCGATTGCGTGCTCATTGGCGCAGGCGCCAAGGTGCTCGGCAATATCGAGATCGGCTCTTGCGCGCGCATCGCCGCGGGCTCGGTCGTGCTGCATGAAGTGCCGCCGCGCACCACGGTCGCGGGCGTCCCGGCGAAGATCGTCGGCGAGGCCGGCTGCCCAGAGCCCGGCCTCACCATGGACCAGCTCCTGCAGAAGGTCGAGGAGCTCGGCGCCTGATCGCCGATCTTGGCGCCGGCCGTCACGCGCTCGGCGCTTGCGTTTCCCCGCCAATGGCGCCACACAAGCGCGGTTCCACTCAAAATCAGGAAGCGCTCATGGACAAGAATGATTGCGCGCGTCTCGAGCGCTATCTCCGCCGGCTGTTTCGCAACACGGAAATCCGCGTGACGCCACGTGCCCGGAAGACCGATTCTGCCGAACTCTACATCGGGGAGGAATTCATCGGCGTTCTCTTCGAGGACAATGACGAGGGCGAGCGCTCCTTCAATCTCCAGATCGCGATTCTCAACGAGGATCTCGACGAGTAAAGGCGAGTGGCGCGCCGGAGAAGATGAGGCCTCATGCCGATCTATTCGCTGAGCGGCGTCACGCCGAAGCTTCCGCCGAAGGGCCGTTTCTGGGTCGCGCCGGGGGCGCGTGTCATCGGCAAGGTGACCTTGCATGATGAGGTGAGCGTCTGGTTCGGCGCGGTCTTGCGCGGTGATAATGACGCGATCGAGGTCGGCGCGCGCTCCAATATCCAGGACAATGCCATGGTGCATGTCGACCCCGGGTTCCCGGTGTCGATCGGCAAGGGCTGCACCATCGGCCATCACGCCATCGTGCATGGTTGCAGCATCGGGGATCGTTCCCTCGTCGGGATGGGCGCGACGGTACTCAACGGAGCAAGGATTGGCGCCGATTGCCTCGTCGGCGCCAATGCGCTCGTCACCGAAGGGAGGATTTTCGAAGACGGTTCCCTGATCGTCGGCGCGCCGGCCCGTGCGATCCGCAAGCTCGACGCCGCGGCGATTGCCGAGCTACGCAGGTCCACCGAGAATTACCTCGCCAATTGGCGCCGCTTCGCGGCGGGGCTAATCGAGATCGAGGGGTAAGCCTCGCACGGGCCCCGTCCGCGAAAAGGGGGCCGCTTGAGCCGGGAGGCGAGGCTCGCGGCGCGTTCCAGGCGATTGGAGCTACCGCGGAAAACCGGGAAGCGGCTTTCCGGCAAGATCCTGCTCACGTCTCAGGTGAAGCTCACGAGATTCACGACCCAGGTCCAAAGGCGCTTGTACCAGGGGAGATCCTCGGGCTCGTCAGTGACCGAGTTCACGATCGGCGCTTGCCTCTTGAGATAGGTCGCGATCGCTTGGCGATCGGCGTCGGTCAGATGCGAGGTGCTGTCCGCCACCACCTCCTTCATGGCGCCCTTCACCCTGGAGTCGAGCGGTGTCGCTCCCGTCTTCAAGGTTTCGGCGATGTCCTGCTCGCTCCAATCGCCGATGCCCGTCTTGGCGTCGGGTGTGATGTTGGGGACGGGGTCGTCGTCAGGCCCGTCGACGGTGCCGGCAAGCCACAGGCTCTTGCGCACCGCGCCGAGCGCATTGCGCGGCGTGTGGCACTCCCCGCAATGGCCCAGCGCCGTTACGAGATAAGCGCCGCGGCTCGCCGCTTCATCCGCATGCGGGTCTGGACGGAACGGCCCCTTGGTGAAGAAGAGAATCTTCCAGCCCTTTTGGAGGAAGCGCCAGGAGAAGGGGAATGAGACCTCATGCGGGCGGTCCGGCTGATGCACCGGCGCAAGGGAGAAAAGATAGGCCTTGATGGCCAAGGCATCCTCATTGGAGATGCCGGTGAAGCTCGGATAGGGGAAGACGGGAAAATAATTGGCCCCGTCAGGGCGAACTCCCTTGCGCAGCGCGCGCACGAAATCGGCATCCGTCCATTTGCCGATTCCGGTCTCGCGGTCGGGAGTGATGTTGGGGCTGTAAAAGGTGCCGAAGGGGGTCGTGAGGGCGCGGCCACCGGCGAAAGGCGTCGAGCCCGGCACGGTGTGGCAGGAGAAGCACTCGCCTGCCCGCACCAGATACTCGCCTCTCGCCACGATATCCGGCGATTGCGCGAAGGCGGGGCGAGCGGCCGCGCTCGCCACCATCAGGAACGCGAAGGCTAAGCCAAGAACGTGATCAAATCGCGTGCAAATTCGCATGGATATGCCGCCGACCTTCATTGTCCCTTTCGCGATCTGGCTTTTCCAAGATCAGGATGGTGCGGAAGGACGTCGCAGCTTTTCATTGCGCGGGCGGGTAGGGCTTGCGGTAATCGTTATGGCAAAGCTGACAGGCATCGTCGACTGTCTTGAAGGCGGCGGCGATCTTGTCCTTGTCGCCGGTCTCCACCTGGTCGACGAAGGTGACTGCGCTCTTTTGCACCTTCTCCACCAATTCCTTGACCTTGTTGGGGTCGGTCGTCAGCCCAGGCTTCAAATGGCTCTCGGGCACGTCGGAACCCACCGGAAAGAGGGAGACCATGTTGGGAATGAGGCGCACGGTGTTCTCCGCCGCGGCCACCGTGTCTTGGCTGAAGGGCGCTTTGCCCTGCGTCACCCAGCCGATGCCGACATAGAAATTACGCCCGATCTCCTTCATCGCATTGTCACGGTGGACGTAGGCGGCGTGATTTTCCTTGGGCGTCGCCGCGATCGCCACCGCCGCGCTCAAGCCCGCGAGGCTTGCCGCGATGGCCAGTGCGGAAACCACATATCGCATGTCATTCTCCTTGCAGGGCGATGCGCACGGCATCGCTTGTATGAAAGATTGTCCGAGAGCCTGAATTATTCCCGGGCGGGACTTCGGATTGCGGCGCAAGAACCGAAGTGTTTGCGGCCAAGATCAGGGCCAAATTAGCCCTTACAAGCCGCAAAGGAGGCCGTGATGAGCTTCAGGATTTCAGCACTCCCAACTGCCCGTTTCAAGCCTCTCTTCGCCTTGTCGGATGAGGAGCTAGCCGCGCGCGGCGCAAAGCGCCTGATCGTCGACAAATGTCCCGGATTCCCCTGTCGCGTTAGCCTCGTCGATGCGCAGGTTGGAGAGGTGGTGCTGCTTACCAATTATGAGCACCAATCGGCAAGCTCTCCTTATCGGGCAGCGCATGCCATTTTCGTGCGCGAAAATGCGCATGAGGCGCGTCCCCAAGTCGACGAGGTGCCGCGGGCGTTGCGCTCGCGCCTTCTTTCCGTGCGTGGATTTGACGAAAAAGGCATGATGATCGATGCCGATGTCGTCGATGGCCGCGAAATCGAGCCCGCGATCGAGCGCCTACTCGCGAATGCAAGGATATCCTATTTGCACCTGCACAACGCGAAGCCGGGCTGCTATGCGGCGCGTGTCGATCGAGCTTGAAAGTCGAGGGGCCTAAAAAGCGCGAAGCCGGCCTTGGGGAAAGCCGGCTTCGCCGCGTACCCGGTCTTTTGGGGACGGGGAGGGTGGGGACGACCGAGTCCGCGTTTCTGGGGAGCCGCCGGGCACCGTCTGGCGCGAGGCGGCTCGATTTCGAAGGTTTAGCCACGTCTCTTCGTGACCCTGGCCCAGCACGGGTTGAGGCGAGTTCAAGATTTTCCAAAAAAGTTGAGGCAATTGTTGAGCTTCGGTCGGTGGATTACAACCATGCCAAGCCTAGGTTGTTTGAAAATTCCATCAGTCGATCACGACAAACATTTTTGTGAGATCTTCTCGATACCTCGGCGCTGATCCCGCCCTTGCATGGCGTTCTCTACGAAATCATCTCTGGTCAAAATTGATCCTTGCCGGCGGAGCCGGATTCTTGGCTTCGCTAAAAACCTGCGGGAACATGATGCTATAAAAAACCTGATTCCCAGCTTTCCGAGATCATGCGCTAAAAGCTCGGCATGACCTTTCCGCACTTTGCCGATAATTGAGCGCCTCTCGCGTCGAGGCCCGCGATCATCAGGAGAAAGCCATTCATCAGGAGAAAACCATGACGAACGCGCGCGAACCGGTCCTCGTCCCTGTGCCGATCACGGAACTTCGGCCGACGCAGATCACGGTCGGCATGCGAGAGGTGCTTGCCAAGCGCCAACACTGGCGCCAGATCGAAGGCAACAAGGAAGGTGCTTTTCTCGGCAAGCACATGATTCCCGTGGTCCTTGGGCCCAAGCAGCGCCATTTCGTGATCGATCACCATCATCTTGCGCGGGCCCTTCACGACGAAGGCGTCGAGAATGTGCTGGTCACCGTGGTCGCGAACCTCAGCAAGATCGAAAAGGACGCGTTTTGGATCGTGCTCGAACACCGCGGCTGGACCCATCCTTATGATGAGAATGGCCGTCGGCGCGATCATGGCGAAATCCCCAAAACCGTGGAAGGACTTCTCGATGATCCATTCCGCAGCCTTGCCGGCGAGCTGCGGCGCGCCGGGGGCTATGCCAAGGACACGACGCCGTTCAGCGAGTTCCTCTGGGCCGATTTCCTGCGGCGGCGCCTGAAGCGCAAGGACGTGGATCGGGACTTCGATACGGCCTTGAAGGAAGCCTTGGAGCTCGCCAAGAGCATGGACGCCAATTATCTCCCGGGCTGGTGCGGGCCGGTGCCCGACGGCTGATCGGGGTCGCGCCTTTGCCGGCGGCTGCGCGTCAAGGCGCTTGCGGGCTCAGAGTTTGAAATCGCTATTGAAGCGCTCGCCGCTGATCGGCTGCTCGAACTCGACCGCGATGCCGCCTTCGAAATGGCGCACGACGCGCGCCTCGCGGTGGCCGACGGTCACCTGTGTGCCGAGCGGCACCATCTCACCGCAATCGAGCGCGGCGCCGGAGATCGAGCAATCGACGATGATGGCGGGAAGGCGCCTGCCGTCCTTGAAGGCGATGACGCTGTTCGTGTTCGCAAGCTCGAGGCGCTCGTGGCGGCGGTCCTCGGGAAGGCCAAAGGCCTGGCGATTGACGAGCCAAGTGAGCTGGGCCGTCAGCTTGTCCTGCTTGCGCGGAGGGGCGACGATCGTCATGGCAAAGCCATTCTCGAGCTCGCGCACGACCACCCCTTCGATGCGCCCGATTTGCTCGAGATAAACGATCACGCGCGACCCGATCGGACCTTGGACGGGAGCGACGAGGCCGACACCTCCCGGGCTGATGTCGATCGTCTGGCAAGGATATTCGCGCCGGTCCTCGAGCATGTAGCGCCCAAGGACCGAGAGCTTCACCCGCCGAAAGCGCCTTCGCTCTTGCGGTACAGGCGCCACCTCATTGACGGGCTCGACGCTGAACATCAAACGATGCGTTCCAACTTACAGAATTCACAAAACTGCTTGAATAATTTTATACGTCCTTGATGAACAAAAGATTGAAAGAAAGAAGAGAGGTGAACGGCAAAGATCGGCCCTTTGCGCCCTTGATCAGCTCTTGCCGCCGGGAAGAACGATCAGATGCTCGCCCGGCTTGGCCTTGGGTTCCGGCACGGGCATGAAGTGCCCGAAGCGCGATTGCGTGCGCGTCCTTCGCTCGATCATGCGGATGGTTCGCGTGCTCAATGAGGTGATGGCGTCGACGCCGAACCAAGGGGGAAGGGCGTGCGCCGCGAACGAGCCGATGGCGCCGCATTGAGAGGTCGCGTTCGGACGCACGGGCAAGAGGAGCATCTCGAGATCGAGCTCGCGTCCCTGGCCCGTCTCGCCGGTCAAGCTGGCAACGAGCCCATGCATGCCGCCCGTCACCGCGCCGACGAGGCGCGCGACCTCGGCGCGCTCCTTCTCGAACCACAGCTCGGGGAGGCGTTGGCCCTTGAGCTCATGGCCGAAGAGCGCGCAGACGCGCGTTCCCGCGAGCCGGATGCGCCCCTCCTGCCAAGGCTGCGCATCGAGCATGAACACATCGGCCAGAAAATTGCGCAGATGAGCGGGATCGATATCGCCGCGGATGGGCGCGGCCCGCTCGCCGCGCAGCCGGTCCCAATGCGCAAAGAGCAACCTTGTCGTTGCCAGTCTCACCTTCGTCCCTCGCCTTTCCAGCGGCAGAGCCGTCCCGTTTACGTTTCGTTAAGGGACGACTTCGTGCCCTCGCGACACGCTCAACGCGCGCGCATCCCCATGAAGGCTCCCTGAGCAGGGCCCGTGCCACAAGGATGAGGCCTCGAGGTCAGGGCCCGTATCTTCGTCGGCCCGGCTGGCGCGCCGTCTCGCCAGCCGGGACCGGCTCTTTTTTTGCCCAGTGATGCTTGCTATGCGAGACGAGGACCGGGCCGGACGCGGTCGAAGGAGCTTTCCGTGACACGCGCTCGCGAGCCGATCTTCAATGTGCCAGCCGTCGTGCTCGCCGTCTCGATGGTGCTCACCGCCATTCAAATCGGGCGCGGCTTTCTTTCCGAGGAGGCCGATTTCCGTTGGCTCATCGACCTCGCCTTCATTCCGGCCCGCGAACTGTCTTGGATCGCGCCTTCAATTCTCGAGGGGCTCGTCGAGCGTGGCCCGCAGGGGATCGATGAAGGAGCCGTCGCGCAATATCAGCTCGCGCGTTATCTCCTCGCCGAAAGCGGCCCTCACCCGTGGAGCCTCCTGACCTATGCGCTCCTGCATGACGGGTGGCTTCATCTCGGCCTGAACGTGGTCGTCCTTTCCGCCCTCGGCACGCCCGTCGCCCGGCGCTTCGGCGCCTTGCGC
>DASZIL010000124.1:0-5102 GCA_035949255.1 Beijerinckiaceae bacterium
AGAACGGCCCTCAGCCACGCCATTTCCGCGAGCGGCTGCGCACGCTCGGCCCGAGTATCAGGCGCGATCTCGGGAAGCAGGCGCAAAGCGTGACGAAGACCCAAGGCGTGCCGCATGTATCGCTATGACGAGTTCGACGCCCGCTTCGTGCGCGAGCGCGTGCGCGAGTTCCGGGCGCAGGTGGAGCGGCGGCTCGACGGCTCGCTCACCGAGGACGAGTTCAAGCCGCTGCGCCTGCAGAACGGCCTCTACCTGCAATTGCACGCCTATATGCTGCGCATCGCCATTCCGTATGGCACGCTCTCCTCGCGCCAGCTCCGGCAGCTCGCCCTGATCGGCGACCGTTACGACCGCGGCTACGGCCATTTCACCACGCGGCAAAATCTCCAGTTCAACTGGCCCAAGCTCAAGGACGTGCCCGACATCCTCGACCTCCTCGCCGATGTCGAGATGCATGCGATCCAGACTTCCGGCAATTGCATCCGCAATGTCACGGCCGATCATTTCGCCGGCGTCGCCGCCGACGAGGTCGAGGACCCGCGCCCGACCGCGGAGCTCATCCGGCAATGGTCGAGCTTGCATCCCGAGTTCAGCTTTCTGCCGCGCAAGTTCAAGATCGCGGTCACGGGCGCGGAGCATGACCGCGCCGCCATCAAGGCGCATGACATTGGGCTTCGCATCCGTCGCCATCCGGCGACCGGCGAGACCGGCTATGAGGTGATCGTCGGCGGCGGCCTCGGCCGCACGCCGATGATCGGCAAGGTGGCGCGCGAGTTCCTGCCGAAAGCCGATCTCCTCGCCTATCTCGAGGCGATCATGCGCGTCTACAATCTCGAAGGGCGCCGCGACAACAAGTTCAAGGCGCGCGTGAAGATCCTCGTCCATGAGATCGGCGAGCAAGAGTTCCGCCGCCGTGTCGAGGCCGAATTTGCCGCGCTCGACGGGCCGAGCGTCAATGCCGATCCTGAAGAGGTGAAGCGGATCGCGGACTATTTCGCGCCGCCCCCTTATGAGGAGTTGCCCGAGCAATCGGTGAAGCTTTCAATCGCGCGAGCCGCGCATCGCGATTTCGAGCGCTTCGTCGAGACGAATGTCTCAGGCCATCGCGTACCGGGATATGTGGCGGTCACCATCTCGCTCAAGCCCATCGGGGGCGTTCCGGGAGACGCCACATCCGAGCAGATGCGCATCATCGCCGAGCTCGCCGAACGTCACAGCTTCGGCGAGATCCGCGTCACTCATATGCAGAACCTCGTCCTTCCCCATGTGCGCAAGGACGAGCTCTTCGCACTCTGGGAAGCGCTCGACGCGGCCGAGCTCGCGACCGCGAATGCGGGCCTCGTCACCGACATCATCTCTTGCCCCGGCCTCGATTATTGCTCGCTCGCCACGGCGCGCTCGATCCCGATCGCCCAATCGCTCTCGCGGCGCTTCGCCGATGGCGCAAGGCAACGCGAGATCGGCCCGCTCGGCATCAAGATTTCGGGCTGCATCAACGCCTGCGGTCACCACCACATCGGCAATATCGGGATTCTCGGCCTCGAGAAGAACGGCGCCGAATATTACCAGCTTACGCTCGGCGGGGACGCGACCGAGAAGGCCGCGCTCGGTGAGCGGCTCGGTCCGGGACTTGCGGCCGAGGAAGTGCCGGATGCGGTCGAGAAGATCGTCGGCGTTTATCTCGAAAAGCGCGCACCCGGCGAGGAATTCATCGCGACCTATCGGCGGATCGGCATCGCGCCCTTCCGCCAAGCTTTCGAACCTGTCTTGGAAGGAGCGCAGCGTGGCGTTGCTTGATGAGTCCGGCCTCAAGGCTGACGGCTTCACGCGTGTGGCGGAAGGCGCCTCCTTGCCGCGAGGCGATGTGATCTTGCCGCTCGGACGGCTTTTGGCCGAAGGCCGCGAGGTGCTGGCGCGGGGCGACCTTCTCGGCGCGCACCTGCCGAACACCGCGAAGCTCGACGAGGTTTGGCCCGTTCTCGACGACGTGGCGCTCGTCTCGATCGAGTTCCCTTCCTTCGCGGATGGGCGAGGCTTCAGCCTCGCCAGGGGGCTTCGTCGGCGCGGCTATCGCGGCATCTTGCGTGCCTTCGGCCCCTTGATCGCCGATCAGATGCGCCACGCGTTGGGGTGCGGCTTCGACGAGGTCGAGGCGCCCGAAACCGTGATCGCCCGCCAGCCGATCTCGCAATGGTCCGCCGCGCTTCAAGCGATCACGCTTCACTACCAGCGAGGCGCCGGCAAGGGCTTGAGCATTCTGGATCACCGTCGCGCGTCACGGGAGGCTTCTCATGAGCGAAGGCTTGCACATGCGCTACCGGCATGAAAGGCGCTCCGGCGCCTCGGCCGGACATGGTGTCCCGCCAGAAGAATTCGGCCGCTTCGCCAACCTTGGGCTTCTGACGGTCGTCTTGATCCTCGCCGCACTCTGGCTCGCGTTCCCGCCGGCGCAATTGTCGAGTGCGCCGGCCGCCGGAACCCTGCTGGCGCAAGGCGGCCTGGCGAGCGACTTGCGTCGCTGAAGCCTCGCGGCGCTTGCGTCCGCACTCGCAACCGGGCACCTCCGTCATGAACGCCTCCCCGCTGCATCTCGTTGGGGTCGAAAAGGAGCGGGCACGCGAAGCAGCCCCTGCGCGCCGCATCGACGTGCTTTCGAGCTTGCCCGTCTTCCTGAAGCTCGCCGGCCGACGCGCCGTGATCGTGGGCGACAGCGAGGCCGCGCTGTGGAAGGCCGAGCTCGTCGCGGCTTGTGGCGCCGATGTCGAGGTCTTCGCCGGGCGAGACGGCTCGCGCTTTCGGGCGCTCTCGGCGGACCCTCCGGCGGGGTCGGTTCGGCTGCTCGCACGAGATTGGCGCCAAAGCGATCTTGCCGGCGCGGCGATCGCCATCGCCGACCTTGCGACCGACGCGGAGGCGGAACGCTTTGCCGACGCGGCGCGCCATGCGGGCGTTCCCTTCAACGTCGTCGACAAGCCGCGTTTTTGCGACCTGCAGTTCGGTGCGATCGTCAACCGATCTCCGCTCCTCGTCGCGATCTCGACGGATGGCGCGGCGCCTGTCTTCGCCCAGGCGATCCGCGCCAAGATCGAGGCGCTCCTGCCGCAAGGGCTCAAGCGTTGGGCGGAAGTCGCGCGCGATTGGCGCCCGGCCCTCGCGCGCCTCGGCATCGGCTTTGCCGAGCGGCGCGCCTTCTGGGAGCGCTTCTCCGATCGGGCGCTCGCCGAACCGGGGCTCGAGCCGCAGCCGGGGCTGCGCGAGAGCTTGCTCGCAAGGGCGGCGCTTTCGGTTCGGGGCGGCGCGCCCAAAGGCCGCGTTACGCTTGTCGGCGCGGGACCGGGCGATCCCGATCTCCTCACGCTCAAGGCAGTGCGCGCCCTGCAATCCGCCGAGGTCATTCTTTACGACCAGCTTGTCTCGGCCGAGGTGCTCGACTTCGCCCGGCGTGAGGCAAAGCGCGTCATGGTCGGCAAGACCGGCCATGGGCCTTCGTGCCAACAGGGCGAGATCAACGCTTTGATGCTTCGCCTCGCCGGGCAAGGGAAACATGTGGTGCGCCTCAAGGGCGGCGATCCGCTCATCTTCGGGCGCGCCTCGGAGGAGATCGAGGCTTGCCGCCGCGCCGGGATCGAGGTCGCGATCGTGCCGGGGATCACGGCGGCACAAGGCGCCGCGGCATCGCTCGGCATCTCGTTGACGCAGCGCGAGCGCGCGCGACGGCTGCAGTTCGTCACGGGCCACGCGAAGGATGGGAAGCTGCCGGCCGATATCGATTGGCGGGCGATCGCCGATCCGTCGGCGACAACGGCCCTTTATATGCCGAGGCGCACGCTCGGGGGTTTTCGCGACAAGGCGATCGAGAACGGCCTCTCGCCCGAGACGCCGGCCGCCGCGATATCGCGCGCGACGCGCAAGGACGAACGCAAGGTCTTCGGCACGATTTCCGAGCTGCCCGATCTCGTCGCGCAGCTTGAACCCGATGGGCCCTTGCTCGTCCTCATCGGGCGCGGATTGGAGACGAAGACGGATGCGGACAGGATACCGGCCGAGGAGCCTGAGCGGCGGTTCGTGGCTGGGAGCACGGCCTGAACACTCCTGTGTCCCCGCCGGCCGCGACACTTCTTGTGTCGCTCGGATCACCTTTCGCGGACGCAACACATAAGCACTCTCCCGTCCCCCACTCGGCCGCACATCGGGGATTGCCTGTCCTCAGGGGAGCCTTCATACCGAGTTGCCATCACGCTCCTGATCGAGCATGAGCTTCTCGCAAGACCGATTGTAGCTTCTCCCGATCACGCTCTGACCTCGAAGCCTCGCTCGATGGACGCGACCGACCGCAAAATCCTGACATTGCTCCAGGCGGATGCCAGCCTCTCGATCGCGGAGCTGGCCGAGCTGGTGCATCTGTCCCAGACGCCCTGCTGGAAACGCGTCCAGAGGCTGGAGCAGAAAGGCATCATCACGCGGCGCGTCGCGCTCGTGTCGCCCGAGAAGATCGGGCTTGGCCTCACCGTTTTCGTCGCCGTCGAGACCAATGATCATTCGTCCGAATGGCTCGCGCGTTTCGCCGAGACGGTGTCGGCCATGCCCGAGGTGATGGAGCTCTATCGCATGGCCGGCGAGGTCGATTATCAATTGCGCGTCGTGGTCGCCGACATGACGGCTTACGACCATTTCTACAAGCGATTGATCTCGGCGATGCCCTTGAAGAACGTCACCTCGCGCTTCGCCATGGAGCGCATCAAGCAGACGACGGCGCTTCCGGTGCCAGGCACGCCGGCGCTCGCGGCGAAGAGATAAATCTCGGGTTTTTGCAAGTCCTGACGGGTCGATCGTATCGCAGCGCCTGCCGTCCCACGCCCCTCACGCCGACTTTGCCCAAATGGCGGACATGCCGGCTTAAGCGTAAAGCGTCGAGGAACCGCTCGGACAGGATGATACCATCCCGCTATGCCAATCGTGCAAGGTCGAATTTCGCCACATCCCGCAAGAGCGCGATGAAGCCTTCGACCTGATGCGCGGCGGTGACGCGGCCCTTCTCGGCGGTCGCGAGCGAAGCATCGCCCACCGCCCCTTGCGGGTTGAGGTCGGGCGCGATCCAACCG
>DASZIL010000125.1:0-1564 GCA_035949255.1 Beijerinckiaceae bacterium
CTGTTTTGGAGAATGCGGCCGCGCCCATCGCAGTTGGGTATATGAGAGGCGGCTAAATACTTCGTTGGACGCTCACGCCCTGGCCATGATGCCCACAGCGAGACGGTTTGCGTGGGGCATGTCCGCAGCAACGAAGTCTACCTCTGCTTCTCGAGGCCTAGGAGAAAATGAGTATCTCGAGGGAGACGGTCCAGCTTGGCTATGACCAACTTGGCCCATGAACTCGACAGGCCGCGAAGGCGTTGGCAAGCTTAGGCCGCGCGTCCCTGTTCCATTTATGGGGAGCCCTCTGGATACGACATCTGAGGCACGTCTCGGCGGACACAATTTCCGGATGCGGCAGATGGTCTTCGGCGGCTCGCACATCGGCGAAAAATGAGATTTGGCTCCCCGAGTAGGACTCGAACCTACGACCTAGCGGTTAACAGCCGCGCGCTCTACCAACTGAGCTATCGGGGAATGCCGTCGCCCCCTATACCATGATGCGCCGCTGCTGCAAGATGGGCATGGCGGCGCGTGCGGGCAAGGGCGCGGGGTCGGCAGAGCCGAGATCGCAAGCGTGGTGGGCGTGCTCGCGGGGAGGCTGGACGCGTGGAGGAGGGTGCCCCACGATAGAGGCGTTCTCATCACGCCTCGCGACCAAGCCTCAAGCGAGGCGGGTGAGGCGGTTTCCATCATAAGTGGGTTCAAGGCAGGCCAGACAAGGCCTGCCACAACAAAGATAGGGCAGGGAAGGCATGAGTTCTGAATTGATCGGCGAGACGGCGACGAGCCTCGTCGCGAAGCTGCGGCGCGGTGAGGTTTCGCCGCATGATCTTCTCGACGCGCTCGAGAAGCGCATCGGCGAGGTCGATGGCGCGGTGAATGCGCTTCCGACCTTGTGCATGGAGCGGGCGCGTGAGCGGGCCGATGCCTTGCTTCGTTTATCCCCGGAGAAGCGCGGCCTTCTTGCCGGCTTGCCGGTGCCGATCAAGGACCTCTCGAATGTCGCGGGCGTGCGCTCGACCCAAGGCTCGCCGATCTTCGCGAATTTCGTGCCCGAGCGCTCGGACATCGTCGTCGAGGTGATCGAGGCGCAGGGCGGGATCGTCTATGCCAAATCGAACACGCCGGAATTCGGCGCGGGCGCGAGCACTTTCAACGAGGTCTTCGGCGCCACGAAGAACCCGCATGACGTGACGCGTTCGGCCGCCGGCTCCTCGGGCGGGGCGGCGGCAGCGCTCGCCTCGGGCACGGCCTGGCTCGCGCATGGCTCGGACATGGGCGGCAGCTTGCGCAACCCCGCGAGCTTTTGCGGCGTTGTCGGCATGCGGGGAAGCGTCGGGCGCTGCGCGAGCGATGCCAAGACGAAGATCGACCAGAACCTCGGCGTGCAAGGCCCGATGGCGCGCACGGTCGATGATCTCGCGCTTTTCCTCGACGCGATGTCGGGCTTTCACCCGCGCGCACCTTTGTCGTTGCCGCGCGAGGCACAAAGCTTCGTCTCGCTCGCGCGTTCCGGCTCGAAGCCGAAGCGGGTGGCGTATTCGGCCGATCTCGGCATCACGCCCGTCGATCCCGAAGT
>DASZIL010000126.1:0-16159 GCA_035949255.1 Beijerinckiaceae bacterium
TGCCCGCGCGCCGCCACATCGCCTCGAAGCTCTCGGCGAAGGCGGCGATCGCCGCCGGATCGCGGATGACGACGAGGTCGTCGTCCTCGCGCTTCAACCCCGAATAGGTGAAATTGGCCGAGCCGGTGCGCAAAAGCTTCCTGTCCACGCTGTAGGATTTCAGATGCATGATGTCGGACCCCGGCGGCTTCAGGCGCAGCTCGATGCGATCGATGCCCCGCAAGCCGCGGGCCCGGCCGCCGAAACCCTCGCGCAAAGCCTCCTGTCCGCCGTCGAGGTAAAGGCGCACGCGCACGCCGCGCCTTGCCGCATCGGCCAAGGCCTCGATGAGCGCCTGGTCGACGAAGAGATAGGCCGCGATGTCGATCGAGCGCGTGGCCTGGCGCAAGAGCGCAAGATCGATGCGCTCGAGATCGGCGGCAGGCGCGTAGCGGATTTCGACAGCGCCGTTGCCCAAGGGCTTCGCTTCGCGCGGGTGGGTGAACGGCTGGAGGAGACTCAGCCCCGCGAGCCCGGCAACCACGAGCACGCGCCGACCCCAGGCCTGCCCGCTGAAAAATCGGGCGCTGAAGCCCTGCGAGCCCGGTTCGCCCTGGGATATACCCATCTTTGTTCCCCCCATGTTCCGGCGAGCCTACGGCGCGGATTTGTCCCTTCGGGCTTTGAGCGCTATGATAGTTAGGTGATTGAAGCAAGGGGACAGGCAGAGCCGAGAGCCAGCCTTGATCTCGCCCCGATTTGCGCGCTGCGTGCCCGCCGCAATAACGAGACCCGCTGCAACCGGGATTGCCGCGTCAGAGACATGCTGAAGAAAAGAGCTTGCTGAAGAAAAGACCTCGTTGAAGAAAAGACCTGGCTCGAGAGAAGACCTGGCTGAGGAAAGACTCGAAGAGAAACATTTGCCACACCGGAAATGGATGACATTCGCTCATGCCCACCATTGCCCTGGTCGATGACGACCGCAACATCCTCACCTCCGTGTCCATCGCGCTCGAGGCCGAGGGTTACCGCATCCAGACCTTCACGGACGGCGCCACGGCGCTCGAGGGACTGAAGCAAAACCAGCCCGATCTCGCCATCCTCGACATCAAGATGCCGCGCATGGACGGCATGGAGCTGTTGCGCCGCTTGCGGCAGAAGACGGACATGCCGGTGATCTTCCTCACCTCCAAGGATGAGGAGATCGACGAGCTCTTCGGCCTGAAGATGGGCGCGGATGATTTCATCCGCAAACCTTTCTCCCAACGCCTCCTCGTCGAGCGTGTGCGCGCCGTCCTGCGGCGCGCCCAGCCGAAGGACGGCTCGGCGCCTCGCGAGAATGACGCCAAGGTGATCGAGCGCGGCAATCTGCGCATGGACCCCGAGCGACACACCTGCACCTGGAAGGGCCAGCCGGTCACGCTCACGGTGACCGAGTTCCTCATCCTGCAGGCGCTGGCGCAGCGCCCGGGCGTGGTGAAAAGCCGCAACGCCTTGATGGATGCGGCCTATGACGACGAGGTATATGTGGACGACCGCACCATCGACAGCCACATCAAGCGGCTGCGCAAGAAGTTCAAGGTGGTCGAGGATTCCTTCGAGATGATCGAAACCCTCTATGGCGTGGGCTATCGCTTCAAGGAGGCATGAGCGGCAGCGGAATTTGCCAAGGATCTGGCCAAGGATCTGGCTAAGAACCTGGCCAAGAAGCCGGCTCGGCGACGCTCGATCGCAAGACCGGTTGACCATGCGAAGGCTTCCGTGGCCGCGCCCTAGACCGTGATGACGGCAGCGACCGACCCCATTCCGGCGACCGCAAGGCAGAGCCAGGCGAGGCATGGCCCGCTCTGGCGGCTGCGCGCGCGCCTCTCGCGCTTCGCGACGGGCACGGCGCGGCGCATGTCGTCGAGCCTGACACGGCGCATCGTGTTCCTGAACCTTGCCGGCCTCGCGGTGATGCTGTTCGGCTTCATGTATCTCAACCAGCTGCGCGCCGGCCTCATCGACGCGCAGGTGCAGGCGTTGAGCACGCAAGGCGACGTCATCTCCTGGGCCATCGCGACCTCGGCGACCGTCGAGAACGACGCGATCACGCTCGATCCCGACAAGCTCCTGCAGCTTCATGCGGGCCAGAGCACCGACAGCGAGGAGGATGACGCCTCCTCCTTGCAGTTCTCCATCAACCCCGAGCAGGTGGCGCCCTTGCTGCGCCGCGTCGTGACGCAATTCCACACGCGCGCCCGGATCTATGACCGTGACGGCTCGCTTCTCCTCGACACGCGCACGCTCGTGGGGTTGAGCGGCATCTTGCACGCGAATCTTCCCCCGCCGCGCGAGGCGAAGCCGCATTTCCTGGCGCGGTTGTGGACCGCTCTCACCGGCTGGCTCGTCAAGCCCGAGGTGCGCGGCACGGAGGACGATGCGGGAACGCCCGGAAAAGTCGGTCGCGAGGTGACGACCGCGCTTTCGGGAGCGATCTCGAGCTCGGTCGGGCTCGACCGCGCCGGCGAGACCATCGTCTCGGTCGGCGTGCCGATCCAGCGCTTCCGCACGGTGCGCGGCGTGCTCCTGCTGTCGACGCAGGGCGGCGACATCGACGCGCTGATCTGGAACGAACGCATCGGCCTCTTGCGTGTCTTCCTCGTCGCCGCGATCGTGATGACGGTGCTCTCCTTTCTCCTCGCCGGCACCATCGCCGGGCCGGTGCGGCGTCTCGCCGAGGCGGCGGAGCGCGTGCGGCGCGGCATCAAGTCGCGCCAGGAGATCCCCGATTTCAGCAATCGCCCCGACGAGATCGGGCATCTTTCCGGCGCGCTGCGCGACATGACGCGCGCGCTTTATAAGCGCATGGACGCCATCGAAAGCTTCGCGGCGGATGTCGCCCATGAGCTGAAGAACCCGCTCACCTCCTTGCGCAGCGCGGTCGAGACGCTGCCGCTCGCGCGCACTCCCGATTCGCAGGCGCGTCTCACGAGCGTGATCCAGCATGACGTGCGTCGCCTCGATCGGCTCATCAGCGACATCTCGGACGCTTCGCGGCTCGATGCCGAGCTCGCGCGCGAGGATGCCGAACCCTTCGAGCTTTCGGCCTTGCTGAAGGCGATCGTCTCGGTGGCGAATGACGTGCGTCACGAGGGCCAGGCGGCCGTCGAGCTCGTCGTCGCACCGAACGCGCGCGGCAAGAACGCGTCCTTGACGGTGGGGCACGACAGCCGCATCGGCCAGGTGATCACCAATCTCATCGACAACGCGCGCTCCTTCTCGCCGCCGGAGAAGAGCGTGCGCGTCGAGCTCAAGCGGGCGGGCGACTTCATCGAGGTCATCGTCGAGGATGCAGGCCCGGGAATCTCCGAGCACGCGCTCGAGCGCATTTTCGAACGCTTTTACACGGATCGGCCGAATCAGGGCTTCGGGCAGAATTCGGGCCTTGGTCTTTCGATTTCGCGGCAAATCGTCGAGGCGCATGGCGGCCGGATCTGGGCCGAGAACCGCCGCCCTGCCGGGGCGGAGGCGGACGCAACCGCCAGCGCGGGCGCGCGTTTCACCGTGCGCCTGCCGGCGGCCGTGACGCATGAGCGCTGAAGAGCCCGACACCGCTGAGACGCCTTCCGGCAAAGCACGGCGGGCTTTTCCGGAAGAAACTCTTCCGGAACCCAGAGCTGGAACGAAGCTTCGGCTTCATCCTGGCGGCAAGGGCTCGCGTTCCGCCACCTCCCAAAGCCTGCACGCGAGCTGCGTCGTCATCCGCGAGAGCGGCATCTTGATTCGAGGCGCTTCGGGCTCCGGCAAGTCGAGCTTTGCCTCGGTTCTGTTGGCGCAAGCGCGCGCCGCGGGCGAGTTCGCCGCCTGGGTCGCCGATGACCGCGTGCTTGTGACGCGCCACGGAAATCGCCTGCTCGGCGCTCCCCATCCGGCGATTGCCGGACGGTTCGAGGCGCGTGGGCTTGGCATCTTGAGCGAGCCGCATGAGCCGAGCGCGGTCTTGCGTCTCCTGGTCGATCTTAAGGATTACACCGAACGCCTGCCGCAGCAGGACGAGCTCACAACTATGGTCGATGGTGTCGCATTGCCGCGCTTGCCGCTTGTTGCCGGGCGCATTGGATTGTATGAAGCCTCTCTTGTCGTGAGCCTTATAAGAATGCGTCAAGATAATGAGAGCCGCCCGACCTCGGCTTCCCGGGTCGGAACGGTAGGTATTTGACGGAAACGTGATGATCGGCATCCTTCTCGTGACGCATGGGCGTCTCGCCGTGGAATTTCGAGCGGCGCTCGAGCATGTTGTGGGACCTCAGGTTCAGATCGCGACTATCGCGATCGCTCCCGACGACGATATGGAATTGCGCCGGCGTGAAATCCTCGAGAAGATCGCCGAGGTCGATAGCGGGCAAGGCGTCGCCGTGCTGACGGACATGTTCGGCGGCACGCCGTCCAACCTCGCGATCTCGGCGATGAACGGGCGCGAGGTGGAGGTGATCGCCGGCATCAACCTGCCCATGCTCATCAAGCTCGCGAGCGTGCGCTGTGAGCGGCAATTGGCCGACGCCGTGCTCTGCGCCAAGGATGCCGGGCGCAAATATATCAATGTGGCAAGCGAGGTCCTGGCCGGCCATTAAGGATATCGGTTCGCGCCGAAGCGTCGTCCTTTTGGCGGGCGGGCTTGCGCCTCCTCTCCCTTTCCCCCGTGATCGCTTCGAGACCGGCCGGCCGTCGCCGAGGCCTCGGCGACGGCGAAGCGTCTTCAGCGCCTGCCCTTCATTTGATTTTCCTTCGCAGCTTGGCCATGAAGCTTTGAACTTCTTCGAGGCGCGAGGACCTTCCCTTTCATGACCAATCTCAAGGCCGCGACCGAGGCGGTGCCGCTGTCGCGCGAGTTGGAGATCGTCAACAAGCGCGGGCTTCATGCTCGGGCATCGGCCAAATTCGTCAAATGCGTCGAGCGCTTCGATGCAAAGGTGAGCGTCACCCGGCTCGGTGAGACGGTCGGCGGGCGCTCGATCATGGGGTTGTTGACGCTCGCCGCCGCGCAAGGGACCTCGATCACGGTGAAGGCCGAGGGGCCGCAAGCCTTGGAGGTGCTCGAGGCGCTCGAGGCGCTCGTCGCGAGCAAATTCGACGAAGGCGAGTGACAAGGGCGAAGGAGAAGCGGGCAACTGCCTGGACTACGCCTCGAGCCTCTCGATCCCCGTTCGGCCGAGACGTTCCGCGGCCTCGCCGATGCCGACGCCGCCGATCACCAGCTCGGGCGCGATCTCGGCAAGCGGCACGAGCGCGAAGGCGCGCTCCAGCAAGCGTGGATGAGGAAGCGTCAGGCGCTCGTCCGAAAGCACGAGTTCCCCGAAGGCGAGAATATCGACGTCGAGCGTGCGCGGACCGAAGCGCTCGGCCCGCACACGCCCCTCCCGGCGCTCGATGGAGAGGCACAAGTCGAGAAGTCGATGCGGGGAGAGCGTGGTGCGCACCAGCACCGCCATGTTGAGGAAAGGCGGCTGAGCGACCGGCCCCCACGGCGCGGTGTGGTAAAGCGAGGATTTCCGCAAGACTTCGACGCCGGGCGCGTCGGCGAGCACCGCAAGCGCGCGGGTGAACGCCGCGCGCACGTCGCCGACATTGCCGCCAAGCCCAAGTGCAGCCTGTATCTTTGCAGCTTGTGTCTTTGCGGCTTCCACCTTCGCGGCCTTCGGCTCGGGCGACGCAGGGGATTTGAGTCTATCGCGAGACCTCATGCGGCCGCCGCGATGGCGCTCGCGACGGCGAGCGCCTGGACATGGGCTTTGACGTCATGCACGCGCAGGACGCTTGCGCCGGCCTGTGAGGCGAGCACATTCGCGGCGATCGTGCCGAAGAGCCGCTCGCGCGGCGCCACCTCGCCGATGACATGGCCAATGAGGGACTTGCGCGAGAGGCCGACGAGGATCGGCGCGCCGAGCGCCGAGAGCTCGCCCAACCTTCGCAGCAGAGTGAGGTTCTGCGCGCGCGTCTTGCCGAAGCCGATCCCCGGATCGACGAGGATGCGCTCTTTCGGCAGGCCCGCGGCCTCACCGAGAGCGAGCGAGCCTGCGAGAAAGCCCTTCACCTCGGCCATCATGTCGACGCTCGCATCCACCTCGCGACGGTTGTGCATGACGACGAGAGCCGCCGCCCGCCGCGCGATATTCGGCATTTCAGGATCGTGGCGCAGGCCCCATACGTCGTTGAGAATCACGGCACCCGCCTCGAGCGCCGCGCGTGCGACCGAGGCCTTCATCGTGTCGATCGAGAGGGGTTGCTTCAGCCTTTTCGCCAGCGCCTCGACCACTGGGAGAACGCGCCGCCTCTCCTCCTCCTCCGCGACCGGCTGATGGCCCGGGCGGGTCGATTCGCCGCCGATGTCGATGATGTCCGCCCCTTCCTGCGCCATTCGCTCAGCTTGGGCGATGGCCGCATCATGGGCCGCGAACAGGCCGCCGTCCGAGAATGAATCCGGCGTTACATTGAGGATGCCCATGATGAGCGGGCGGATTTGCGACGAGAGGATCCGCCCATCGGGCAAAGGCAATTGAAAGATCGGCATCGGCTTGCGTTCCAGGCTTTCTCGCGCAAGCTTACGCGTCAAGACCGCAAGAGGAAAAGGGCAAAATCAACCGGCCGAGCCGGGCAAGGCCCCACCGGGTCCTTGGAACGCCTCCGGTTGTCCCGACCTCGGGCGGCCGGTCGTGGCTCCAGGACGGCGCGCCTTCCTGCGGCTCGGCCGGCCTTCTGGCCACGCCTTCCTCGCCATCAGGAAGGCCGGAAGCGGAAGCGCCTCGACTGGATTTAATTTTTCAGATTTACTTCTGCGATAAATGATAATTCTACCCTGTACTTTAAATTACATGGCCATTCATTTTATTTCACTCATCGTCGCCGCCTTTGATGACCCAATTCGCGATTGCGGTCGGCTCTCACTCACATGGTGATTGCGCCGAAAAGGGACTTGCCCGCCGGCCCCGAAAACAACACCATGCGGGTGGCATACTGGCTGGCGTCGACGCGAACGCGTTTCTCGTCGCGATCGGCCGAGAGGCGTCTCGTTTGATTGTAAAGGAGCGAGGCTTGGAAATCGATCATGTCCTCAAATCCGTCGTTACCGTCCATTCGACGATCCCGGCGGACGGCTTCACCGCCTCGATTCTCGGAACCGAGCGGGCCGGAAGCGGCGTCGTCATTCGCGACACCGGGCTCGTGCTGACGATCGGCTATCTGATCACCGAGGCCGAAAACACCTGGCTTGCGAGGCCCGACGGCAGCCTTACGCCGGCGCACGCCCTCGCCTATGACCAGGAAACGGGATTCGGGCTGGTGCAGGCGCTGGGCCGGCTCGATCTTCCGGCGATCGCGCTTGGCCGGTCGAAGGAGGCGAAGCCCGGCGACCCCGTGATCTTGGCCGGTGGCGGCGACCATCCCCGTTTCGTGCGCGCCCACATCGTCGCCAAGCAGGAATTCGCCGGCTATTGGGAATATATGCTCGACGAGGCGATCTTCACCGCCCCCGCCCATCCCCTGTGGGGCGGCACTGGCCTCATCGGCGCGGACGGTAGCCTTCTCGGGGTCGGCTCGCTGCTGGTGCAGCAGGTGACCGGAAAGGGCGCCTCGCAAGATCTCAACATGGTCGTGCCGATCGATCTCTTGCCGCCGATCCTCGACGATCTTCTCAACTTCGGCCGGATCAACAAGCCGGCAAGGCCTTGGCTCGGCGTCTATTCGATGGAGAACGAGGGCAAGATCGTGGTCGCCAATGTCGCCGAACAGGGGCCGGCGGCGGAAGCCGGCCTGCGTCAGGGTGACATCGTCTCGAGCGTCCGCGACCAGGGAGTCGAAAGCCTCGCCGATTTCTACCGCAAGCTCTGGAGCTGCGGTCCCGCCGGAACCGAAATTCCGATCGAGATCGTGCGCGACAACCGCAGTCTTTGGCTTCGCGTCAAATCGGCCGACCGCGGCGCCTTTCTCAAAAAGCCGCGCGTCCATTGAGAAAAGGCGGCCGCGCTCCCGCATCGAGCGACAATTATCCACGGTCGAGGCGCTCAATCCCGCCGCCGCATTGCCTTCGCGATCGAAACGTGAAAGCTAAGAGAGGCTATCTCGCGCACCCTGTCGCGATGATGTTGCACGAAATGCAAGGTTGCGAATGCAAGACAGCGAGCGCCGGCGGTTCCTCCGAGACGCTCCCATGAGATCGATGCCGGAGAGAACCCAGATGCGACCTTTGAGCCACCGCCGTGCCCGCCACATTCTGATGTTGGCGGGCTTGAGCTCAATCCTGATGGCGCCCTCGATGCGGCTCGAGGCCAAGATGTCGCCCGAGGCGCAAGGCTTCAGCAATGCCTGCATGCGGGAGACCTCGGCGAGCAATGAGATCCGGACAACCGACCGCACGATCTACACGTGCTGGGGCTCGGTGGCCCAAAGCTATTTCGATTATCTCGTTTCGGCGAACGCGAAGGAGACCGTGGATCGGCAAGAAACGGGAACCTATATTTTCAGGGAAATACCTGAAACCGGCCGCTGCTGGCACAAGATTGCAATCGCCGATGAGGTTTCGATCTACGGCTGCTCGATCGACGTCTTCAAAGCGGCAAACTGAGCCTATCTGTTCTTTGCGGAGCGAGGCGAGGCTGTCCAGCAGGCGCGTCACCTGCCGGGTAGGCACAAGCGAAGCGAGCACGCGAACGGCGTCTCAGAAAAACGAGCCAACGCTCACGCCCCCTCCCCCCGCGACGAAGTCGCGGCGGGGAGGGTATGGGTGGGGGGCGGTCGAGATACGCGCGCACGCGAGTTCACTCGCGCCGGCGTCGGTTTAGGACGAGGCCAATGATCATCGTTGTCAAAGCGGCCTTGCCCCCCACCCTTACCCTCCCCACCACTTCGTGGGGGGAGCGTGGGAGCGCATGCGACCAGCGTCTCAGAAAACCGGGCCAACGCTCACGCCCCGCTCCCCCCGCGACGAAGGAGCGGCGGGGAGGGTACGGGTGGGGGGCGGTCGAGATACGCGTGCAGGCGAGCTCACTGGCGCCGGCGTCGGTTCAGGACGAGGCCAATGATCATCGTTGTGGAAGCGGCTTTGCCCCCCACCCGTACCCTCCCCACCACTTCGTGGGGGGAGGGGGTGTCCGGCGCGGACGCGTCATTTGCCCAGGTCGGCGCAATCGAAGCGAACACGCGAAGGCCGCTTTGACCTTTAGGAAAACGAAGCCGACCCAACGGTCCGCTCGACGGCTGAAAGGATGAGGGTGCATGGGGCTCGATGCCGACGTGATCGTGGTCGGCGCCGGGCTTGCCGGCCTCGTCGCCGCGGCGGAGGTCGCGGAAGCCGGCAAGCGCGTCATCATCGTCGAGCAGGAGGGAGAGCAAAGCCTCGGCGGACAGGCATTCTGGTCGCTCGGTGGCTTGTTCCTCGTTGATTCGCCCGAGCAGCGGCGCTTGCGCGTGCGCGATTCCCACGCGCTCGCCCTCCAGGATTGGATGGGAACCGCGGGGTTCGATCGTGACGAGGATCAATGGCCGCGACGCTGGGCGGAGCACTATGTGGCTTTCGCCGCGGGCGAGAAGCGCTCCTGGCTCGCGGCCCAAGGGCTTCGCTTCTTCCCGATCGTGGGTTGGGCCGAGCGAGGCGGGGGCCGGGCGCTCGGCCCCGGCAATTCGGTGCCGCGCTTCCACATCGTCTGGGGCACCGGCCCCGCCCTTGTCGAGGTGTTCGCGCGCCGCCTGCGAGCGGCCGTCTCGCAAGGGCGCGCCACCATCAGGTTTCGCCACCGTGTCGATGGCTTGACCTCGACCCATGGCGTCATCGACGGAGTGCGCGGCGCGGTCCTCGAACCGAGCGACGCCCCGCGCGGCGAGCCGAGCTCGCGCGGAGCTTTGGGCGAATTCGAGCTCAATGCACAGGCGGTGATCATCGCCTCGGGCGGCATCGGCGGTAATGCCGATCTCGTGCGCGCGAATTGGCCGAAACGCCTCGGGACGCCGCCTGTGCGCGTGGTCGCCGGCGTGCCGGCCCATGTCGACGGGCGCATGCTCGCGATCGCGGAAGACGCCGGCGCCCGAATGATCAACCGCGACCGCATGTGGCATTACGTCGAGGGCGTGAGGAACTGGCGCCCGATCTGGCCATCGCACGGCGTTCGCATCCTGCCGGGGCCCTCCTCGATGTGGTTCGACGCGCGCGGGCGACGCCTCCCCGGACCGTTCTATCCGGGCTTCGACACGCTCGGCACGCTCGAATATCTGAGGAGGACGGGCCATGATCATTCCTGGCTCGTGCTCAATCAGAGCATCATCCGCAAGGAATTCGCCTTGTCGGGATCCGAGCAAAACCCCGATCTCACGGGTAAGAGCTGGCGCCTCATGGCGCGCCGCGCCATCGGCAGGAAGGCCACAGGGCCTGTCGAAGATTTCAAGAAACACGGCGAGGATTTCGTGGTGAAAGACGGCCTTGCCGCGCTCGTCGCCGCGATGAATGCGCTCTCGGGCGAGGAGCTTATCGCCTACGAGGCCCTGGAACGCGAGATCATCGCGCGCGACCGCGAGGTCGACAACCCGTTCTGCAAGGACGGCCAGATCGCCGCCATCCGTAACGCGCGCCGCTACCTCGGCGACAGGCTCATCCGCACGGCAAAGCCGCACAAATTGCTCGACCCGCGGCACGGGCCGCTGATCGCGGTGCGCCTCCACATCCTCACCCGCAAGACCTTGGGCGGTCTCGAGACCGATCTCGAAGGGCGCGCGCTCGGGGCGGGCGGCGCGCCGCTGCCTGGCCTTTTTGCGGCCGGAGAGGCCGCCGGCTTCGGCGGCGGCGGCGTGCATGGATATCGCTCGCTCGAGGGCACGTTCCTCGGCGGGTGCCTGTTCTCGGGCCGGGTCGCCGGACGAGCCGCCGCACAGGCCTGCGGCTAATTTTCAGCCGGCGCTAGCGCCCTCTTCCGCCAGCGCCTTCTTCACCTGCGGCCGCTCCGCCATCCGGCGCCGATGGTCATGCACCTTCGGGAAGCGCGCGATGTCGACCCCGTCGCCATCGAGCCATTGCGAGAGCGTGAAGAGATACGGATCGCAGACCGTGTAGCTCTTCCCCATCACGAAGGGACCTTCGATCATCTCGCGCTCGATGAGGTCGAAACATTCAGACACCGTCGTCGGCACTTTCTCCTTCATGGCCGCGATGGCCGCGGGATCGTCGGCCCAACGGTAGCCTCGCATGCGATGCGCATGGGCGACATGCACGGTCGAGCACAGATAGCTGTTGAAGGCCTGCACCCTGGCGAAGGCGAAAGCATCCTCGAGAGGCGCCAATTTCGCCGCGGGGAAGCTTTGCGCGATAAAGGCGAGGATGGCGGGGGTCTCGGTCAAGACGCCTCGCTCACTCACCAGGGAGGGCACCCGGCCCTTGGGATTGACCGACAGATAGTCAGGCTTGCGCTGTTCCTCCTTGCGGAAATCGAGTCGAACGGTCTCGTAGCTCGCCCCCGCATCGACAAGCGCGATATGCGAGGCGAGCGCGCAAGTGTGCGGCGCGTAAAAGAATTTGATCAACACTTCCTCCCGTGATGGGCGAGCGCAAGCTATCCTTGCTAGCCAAGAACCCTGCCCAGCCGCCTTGACGGCGTTGTGCTTTCTTTTAAGCGAGAGCGCGGAAATGCGCAAAACGAGCCGGCGCTTTGTCGAGCGGGCTTGCTTCGGAGTGCACTCTGCAACGACAACGCGGAGCCGCCGGAAAGCGGCCCCGCGTTTCATTCATGCGCCTCGATGGATCGGCGCTTTCCTCAATTCAATAGAAGGCCGTCCAATGGGTCTCGCGCTGCATGATCTCGCGCTCGACGCTATCCGTGAGGCGGCCGCCCGATCTTTCGAGGAGGGCGAATGCTTCGGCGTCGTCGCCCCTCGCGGCCCAAGATGAGATCGCGGCCGCCACGCGCCGGAGGAATCCGGCCTTGCGAGGTGCGGGTGCCTGCGGCGACACAGGGGGATTCGTGGCGCCAGCAAACCAATGGTGTCTCTCTGATGCGTATGCCATGGCGGTCACTCCAATGACTTCGATGAGCTTCCCATTCATTGAGCAATGCTCATCTGATGTCGCTTTATTTGACATCGCGCCCTCAGAGTGACAAAGGATTTTACCTCAAGAAACAGTTGAGCTTTTCTCGTGCAAAAGCCCATGCCTCAGCTCAATGCGCTCAAGGCCTTCGAGGCGGCCGCGCGACATTTGAGCCTGACCAAGGCGGGCCAAGAGCTGCATGTGACCGCCGGCGCCTTGAGCCATCAGATCCGCGGGCTCGAGGAGCTGCTCGGCCTCAAGCTCTTCGAGCGCGGGACACGCTCGATCGCGCTGACGCGCGCCGGGCTTCGCCTCTACCCGGGCTTGCGCTCAGGCTTCAGCCAGATTCGCGAGGCCGTGGAAGCGCTCGCGCGCGAAGGCAATGAACGCGCGCTTGTCATCAGCACGCCGCCCGGATTCACCTCGAAATTCCTGGCGCCTCGGCTTTACCGATTCTCGGCGGCGCATCCGGAGATCGACGCGCGCGTCTCATCCACCGTGGTGAACGCGAACTTCGTCACCGACGGCGTCGACATCGCGGTCCGCAACATGCCCGCCGAGTCGCAGGATGATCCCGAGCTTGCGGTCGAGGTGCTGGTCAGCATGGCTTACGTTCCCGTCTGCAGTCCGAAGCTCATCAAGATGCGTGGTCCGCTCCGCTCTCGGGAAGCGCTGAAGACCATGCCGCTCATCCATGACGAATCGCTCGGCAATCGCCCCGGATTGCTCGGCTGGGCCGATTGGTTCGCGGCGGCCGGCATCACGGGGGTCGACCTCAGCCGTGGCTTGCGCTTCACCAGCACCGATCACGCGCTCGACGCGACGATCGAGGGAGCCGGCGTGCTGCTCACGCACGATATCCTCGCCTATGACGAGCTGCGCACGGGGCGCCTCATCATTCCCTTCGCCCTCTCGCTGAGCTCGAAACGCGTCTACAGCCTCGTCTACCCGAAACGGCGGGGCGATCAGCCGAATGTGCAGGCCTTCCGAAGCTGGATCAAGAAGGAGATCGAGGCGCTCGATTGGCAGAGATGGCGGGCGAGCCTGGCGCTCGGCCCGCAACCGGACGAGAGCCTGATCACCGAGCCGCCCCGTCGCCGTGAGCGCGCGCTTCGCGGGAGAAGATGAGGCTCGCCGAGACGACGCCGGCCCGTCGCTCATGCCTGTTGCGTCGGAATGGCTCCCAGAGGGCAGGCACCTCTACGGTAGCGATTTGTCGCGAGGGGCCTGACCATGGCACCACAGCCATGTAATGTCACGGATGGACTTTGCCGGCGGATCGTCGACCATCGGCGAAGCCAAGGAAGAGACGCGGCGCAAGGCCGTTGCGACGACCGGAGGACCGATGAGCGAGGCGGCGACAAGGACGAGAAACGCGCGGGGAGAAGCGCCGCGCTACGACATGGACGCGTTCCGGCGCGAGATTGGCGACGTACCCCTGATCGACGACGAGCGCGTGGTGCGGCTGCGCTCGCGCGATTTCTTCTGGTACAGCCCGGTGCTCAACGAGCAGCTGCACGGCCTCTCGGCCGATATCATCGCGGTGCCGCGCGATGAGGCCGATGTCGTGCGGGTGGCGCGTGCCTGCGCACGCTACCGCATTCCGCTGACGCCACGTGGCGGCGGCACGGGCAATTATGGCCAGGCGGTGCCGCTCGCCGGCGGCGTGCTCCTCGACCTCACGGAGCTCAACGCCATCGAATGGCACAAACCCGGTGTGCTGCGCGCCGGCGCCGGCGCCAAGATGGTCGATATCGACATGGCTCTGAAGGGCCATGGCTGGGAGCTGCGCATGCATCCCTCGACCAAGCGCTCGGCGACGATCGGAGGCTTCGTCGCCGGCGGCTCGGGCGGCGTCGGCTCGATCACCTATGGGGGATTGCGCGAGCCTGGCAATCTCCTTGCCGCGCGCATCGTGACGCTCGAGGAGGAGCCGCGCCTCATGGAGCTGCGCGGCCGCGCGGCGCAAGCGGTGAACCATGCCTACGGGACGACCGGCATCATCACGGCGCTCGAGATGCCGCTCGCACCCGCCTTCCCTTGGATCGATATCCTCGTCGCTTTCGACGATTTCTTCGAGGCCGTCGCATTCGGCCGCGAGCTCGCGCTCTGCGACGGGATCGTGAAGAAGCTCGCCACCCCGATCCAATGGCCGTTGCCCACCTATTTCGGTCCGCTGAAGCCCTTTTGCCCGGAGCACAAGCACCTTCTCGCCTGCATGATCGCCGAGCCTTGGGTGCAAAGCTTCAAGGAGCTCTTGCGCGGGCGTGGCCACGTCACCTACGAGGCTTTGATGGAGGAAGAGCCGGGCAAGACGCCGCTTTACGAATACACGTGGAACCACACCACGCTGCATGTGCTCAAGCACGACCGCAAGGTGACTTATCTGCAATGCCTCTTCCCGTCGGACAGGCTGGTCGACAGCTTGCGGGAGATGCATGCGATGTTCGGCGAGGAAGTGCTCTACCATTGCGAGTTTCAGCATTTCGCCGGCCGCGTGACCTGCAGCGCCCTGCCCGTGGTGCGTTACACCACCGCGGAGCGGCTGAACGAGATCATCCGCCTGCATGAGGAGAACGGCATCTCGATCGCCAATCCCCATGTCTATACGCTCGAGGACGGCAGCCGGCACAAGAAGGCGGATTCCGATCAGCTCGGGTTCAAGCATGAGGTCGATCCGATGGGCCTCCTCAACCCCGGAAAGATGCGGAGCTTCAAGCCGCGCTCGCGTTCCCTTTAGCGTGGCGCTTCGGGTGAAGGTCCTCTACCTCTATTGCCACCCTCTGCCCGAGAGCTTTCATGCCGCGATCCGGGCTGCGGCGTTGGAAGGGCTCGCCGAAGGAGGCCATGAGGTCGATCTCTGCGATCTTTACGCGGAGGGCTTCGATCCGGTGATGAGACCCGACGAACGACGGCGCTATCACGACACGTCGAAAAATCAGCTCGGCGTCGAGCCCTATGTGGCGCGCCTGCGGGCCGCCGAAGCGATCGTCCTGCAATTTCCAACCTGGTGCTTTGGAGCGCCCGCCATGCTCAAGGGCTTTTTCGACAAGGTGCTCTTGCCCGGCGTCTCCTTCGACATGTCGGACGCCTCCCACATCAAGCCTCTGCTCGCCAATCTGAAGCTCGTCACCGGCATAGTGACCTATGGGCGCGGTCGCTTGAGCGCCTTCGCCATGGGCGATGCGCCCCGCAAGCTCGTGACGCGCTATCTGCCTCGTTGCGCGGTCGTGAAGGCGCGCGCCCACTTCCACGGCCTCTACGACATGAACAGCGCCGACGAGGCGACACGCAAAGCGTTCATCGCGGACATACGAAAGACGATGGCGCGGCTTTAGCAGGGCGCCGATGCAAGAGGAAAAGAATGCGCAAGCTCTATTGGACCGATCTCACCACCAAGGAATTCGAGACGCTCGATCCGGGACGTACCATCGCGGTCTTGCCGATCGCGGCCGTCGAGCAGCACGGCCCTCATCTCACGGTCGCGACCGATATGGCGATCAACCAGGGCATGCTCGATGAGCTCGTGAAGCGGCTCCCGCCGGAGCTCTCGATCCTCATCCTGCCCCTCCAGGCGATCGGCAAGTCGAACGAGCATTTGCGCTCGCCCGGCACGCTGACGCTCACGGCCGAGACGGCGCTTCGCGCCTGGGTCGAGATCGGGGAATCGGTGGCGCGCGCCGGGCTTCGCAAGCTCGTGATCGTGAACTCCCATGGCGGCAATTCCGATCTTCTCGGCGTCGTCACCCGCGAATTGCGCATCAAATGCGAGATGCTCGCGGTGCATACGGCCTGGAGCCGCTTCGGAAAACCCGAAGGGCTCTTCACACCCGCCGAAGGCGTGCACGGCATCCACGCCGGCGACGTCGAGACTTCGCTGATGCTCTTTTTCCGGCCCGATCTCGTGCGCCAGGAAAAGGCGCAGAACTTTGTCTCCTCGGCGCAAGCGATGGAAAAGGAGTTCCAATATTTGCGGCCGACCGGCCTGCAGGCCTTCGGTTGGATCGCGCCCGACCTCAACCCGCAAGGGGCGGTGGGCGATGCTTCGCTCGCGACCGCCGAGAAGGGCCGCGTCACCGCCGCGCATCAGGTCGAAGGCTTCATCGCGCTCTTGCGGGATGTGGCGAAATTCGACCT
>DASZIL010000127.1:0-1835 GCA_035949255.1 Beijerinckiaceae bacterium
TTCCGTCGACACGGCGGTCGCCCATCTCGCCGGCGCCATGGGCAAGCGGGTTTGGATCATGCTGCCTTTCGTTCCCGATTGGCGCTGGCTCCTCGAGCGCGAGGACAGCCCGTGGTATCCGACGGCGCGGCTCTTCCGCCAGAAGACGCATGGCGATTGGAGACCCGTGGTCGGCGAGGTCGCGAGAGCGCTGGAGAGCTTGGCGCAGGGCAACTGTCGCCAGCGGGGAATATCGGCGAGAGGCATGGCCGCCGCAGCCTCCGGGACCCCGGCGCGGCTTCCTCTCCCCATTTCAGATACAAAAGACCGTGCCGCTTCGTTGCCGGAACGACTTGCCGCGGCCCTCGATCACCGCAATGCGGGGCGTCTGGAACAAGCCGATCTCCTTTGCCGCGAGATTCTTGAAATCCAGCCTGGTCACCCCGACGCCCTTCTCATACGCGCGCTCGTGGCGCTGGACGCCCAAGATCAACCACGCGCAATCGAGCTCATGCGGCAAGCGAGCGCGGCCGACAGCCAAGACCCCAATTTGCATCGCAGCCTGGCCGAAATGTTCCGCAGTGCCGGCCTTCTCGATGAGGCGCTCGCGGCAAGCCAGCGAGCGCTCGCCTTGGGGCCTCATTCACCAAAGGCTCTCCATGCACTCGGCAACATGCTTTGCGCGCGCAAAGAATACGAAGCGGCTCTATCCCCTCTGCGGCGCGCGACGACACTCGCGCCCGACTTCGTTTCGGCTCATGTGAGCCTTGGCAAGGCGTTGCGCGCCTTGGGACGCCTCGACGAAGCGCTTCAGGCCACGGACGCGGCCATCTCTCTTGAACCGAAATTCCCCGACGCCTTCTACGGCCGTGGCCTCACTCTTCATCAGCTCGGCCGCTTCGAGGAAGCCGAGGCCGATTGGAAGCACGCGCTCGCCCTCGACCCGGCCCATATGAACGCGCGAAAGGCCCTCATCGAGAGACGCGGCATCGCTCTTTATAGAATGGGCGAATTCGACGCTGCGGAGGCCCATTGGAAACAAGAGATCGCTCGTCGCCCAACGGACGCTGACGCGCACACATATCTCGCGTTCAGCTACCTCCTGCGCGGGAAGTTGTCCGAGGGGTTTGCGCTTTACGAATGGCGCTCGTTGAGGAAGGACATCAAGCACGCACCTCAGCTCGCGCCGTCATGGGAAGGCGATGATCCTTCGGGAAGGCGCCTCCTTATTCATGCCGAGCAAGGCTTCGGCGACACGCTCCAGTTCTGCCGCTACCTGCCCCTGTTGCAAGAGCGTGGCGCGAGGCCCGTATTCTTGGTCCCTCGCCACTTGCAACCGCTGATCGCGCACAGCATGCCCTGGCTCGATGTCCAGAGTGACCCGACACTCCCATTCGACATCCAAGCAGGGCTTTTGAGCCTCCCGCATCTGTTGAAGACGACGCTCGACACTATTCCAGCGCCGATCCCGTATATACACGCGCCCCCCCAGGCGGCTTCCCGCCTGGGCGCGGTGATCGACGAAGACGACGGGCTCAAAGTCGGCCTCGCCTGGGCGGGTAGCCCAAGGCACTTCCGCGACAAGGACCGCTCCGTCGCCTTCGCAGCGCTCGCGCCGATTCTTGCAGTCAAGGGCGTGCGCTTCTTCAGCCTCCAGCTCGGCGCGGCGGCGCGTGAAGCTTCGGCGAGCATCACCGATCTTGCGCTTGAGCTCACAGACTTCGCGCAAACCGCCGGCGCCATCGCCAATCTCGACCTCGTCATTTCCGTCGACACGGCGGTCGCCCATCTCGCCGGCGCCATGGGCAAGCGGGTTTGGATCATGCTGCCTTTCGTTCCCGATTGGCGCTGGCTCC
>DASZIL010000128.1:0-13203 GCA_035949255.1 Beijerinckiaceae bacterium
GTACGGTGAGACGATCTCTCGCAAGATCGTGCTTATGATCGGCTGGTTCAATATGCTCAGCCTGTTTTTGAATGGGTGCCGAGTCCCGCTCGAAACCACCGACAAGGTCGGGATGAGGACCTCGCCACTCGGATAAATGCCAGGCTGACAAGCTGAACATCTCCCCTGCGGCGTCAATCTTCATCGCTTCCGACTGCTGCGATGCACGCTCGACTTCCGCTTTGGGTCTTGGCCGTGTAAAAACGCGACACCGCGGCCGCGACGTAAAATATTCTTCTAAACAGCAGGCGAAATACACAATTAAACAGCATCACGGTTCTCAATCGCGGGTTCTTATGGAATATTATTCTTCGGTCGCCAAGCGGGACGGAGTTTTCACACGGCCTAGGTCATGCGCTACCGATGCGCTTGGTGTCCACTTCGACGATGTCCGCAGTGCCCCGAAAGCCGACATCAGGTTCCAGCGCCGTATGGGTCGTGACGGGCCAAAACCGAAAGTCGCGGGTGCGGGTAACTCCAAATAAAAAGCCGCCCGAAGGCGGCTCTTCAAATTCAAGCCTGTTGATCGCAGATCAATCGGCCATCGAGATTCATACAAGCTATTTGCACTCTATTTCTTCACATTGATAACGAATTCGTTCCAATAGTCTGCGCCTGCCGCAAGCGGCGTTAAACGTACGCCCCCCAGGAACTTTCCGTCGCCCTTGGCACCTTCAAATCTTCCCGTACCGCCGACCACAATGGCTGGGGCCGCGGGAAAAACGGTTGTCATACCCTCGGGTTTCGCCGTCCCCTCTACTTTGATCCAAAGAGTGGAGTCCTTGGAGGGAGTCACGCTGAAGTATCCCGAAACCGTACCGGCACCCTTGACGTAATCGGCTGTGGAAGTGAGGTTTCCCGGGCCGACCGATCCATCAGAAAACGAAGCGAGACCGGTAAAGTGGCCCACATATAGCGCATGCCCATCGACATCGCCCACCTCCTGGGATTGGATGGAGGTTGCGTGCAAGAACATGCGGAATTTCACCACTTCATCCGCTCTCGCGATGTTGCTGGCACAAAGTCCGATCACGCCAACGGCAATCATTGCAAGAACGCTGCGGCGGTTCATGATTTTACTCCTCCAGTGTTGAGTCCCCAGATGATCGGCTCATCCGACCAGCTGAGGACAACAATCTACCACAATTGGGGGAGCGCCGTGGTCTTGTGCGTCACAGCATATTTGCGTGTTCGACTTCCGAGTTGGGTCATGAGCGGCCAAAGCTTTGACTGTCTTGAATGTCTGCTTTCCCACCCGAAGCTGCCTTGAGCGTGCGCCAGCGCGGCGTCCGCTTTGGAGGGTCAGTGCCCGCTTGGCTAAACGGCCACAATGGGCGCAAACCTGCCGGTGAAACAGCACGGCGAACGTCTGCTTTCGAGAACGGGCGCGCCGGCCAGGACCGGCCGCGATGGTGCGCTGATCAGTCCTTCGCGTGTCGGCCAACGAACTTCCGCTCCTGGCCCCTTCTCAGACGTCGCGAGATATCGCGGCGGTAGACGCGAGGTCCGCGACAGCGGGCCGAGACATCTCCGCCGCAGTCGAGTTCGCGGACACCTCCCCTGGCCGAACGCTCGCCGAAAGCGAGATGACGCGAACGGGTTTTCCGTCAGGTGACAATACCGGCGCGGAGGTGACGGCGGATTCTCTGCTTGACACGGAGCTGGCATCACCGCTCGCAGCAGAATTCAGCATCAACGCTCCCGCCGGAAATGAGATAACCGACAACGCTGCGACGACGGTCGCGCAAAAAAGGTACCAGAAGGTATACATGTACCAGGGTCTATGGTGGCTTGCGTCAAGCGAGGCAAGCGCGGAAGCCCTCTCGACCGTCCTCATTAGGGACAGCCGGATACGGCTTTCGCAGGTGCCGAGGTTGTCTGACGCTGGATGAAGCCCGCTTCGGCCGAGTTCTACGGCTGTTCGAAGCTCGCTCCCGCCTAGCTCCCAAGCACGGTCAACTCGAGCGTCGCACGGGCAAAGGGTGTCTTCGTTCTTATCGCGACGGTGATCACAATCTCGACTGTGATGTCCATTCATCTCCTGAGCTTGCTCCAAGCTCGCGAACTCGCTCTTTCGGTGGCGGTCGCATTTGGCGCGCTCGCGGGTCCTTCCCAGGTCGGGGCGCGCATCCTCGAAATGTCCGCCGCGCGCTTCCACCACCGATCTGGACCAAGCTCGCCTCGACTTCGCTCGTCGCGTTGGGCATTGTCCTGATCCTTGTCGGATTTTTGGTCATCTCCATCGCGGTGGTCCTCTACGGCGCCGGGATAGGCCTCGAATCCATTGCTCGCGGCACGCTGCCGCTCGCGGTTTTCGGCGCGGCCGATCATCGGGCCACCGCGCTCGGTGGTGAAAGCAAAAGTGCTCTTCGGATCCTGCTCCCGCTGCAAACGACGCAAAGCACGCAATTCGTCACCGCGGATAGGGTGCACGGCGGGCTTGCCCAGCTTCGCTCGCCGGATGTGCATTTCAGCCCTTCCGAAGTCGATGTCGGCCCATTCCAGGTCGCAGGCTTCAGATGCCCGCAGACCATGTCGCCAGACCGCGAGCAGCATCGCATAGTCACGGTGCCCGTATCGGTTGCCCCTGGCGGCCTGGAGGAGCTTCTCGCATTCGGCTTCGGTCAGATACTCACGTTTGCGGGCAACTGTCCGCTTTTCTGCGGCTGGCGCTTGCTTATTTTGACCCATGCTCGCCTCGTAGAACACTCAACGACTGTCCGCATTTGTATTGGAAGACGGATAGTCGGTCCCGCGGCTCGGCGCTGAAAGACGATAGGGCTGGCCTCAGGATAGGATGGGGTCAAGCCGATTCAGGAAATGCTCTAATCCAGCCATGGATCGCGCCTCGGCCATATCGTAGCGTCCGCGCAGCCGATCGTCAGTCCGCCAATGCATTCCCTTGGGCTTGTCCGGAAAATCTTCGAACATGCTGACGCTCCCGCCCAAGCGCGTACGAATCTTTTGAGCGCGGTAGACGCCGCGTTGGTTGGAGGATTCTTGTTGGCTGGCATAAGCGAGGCCGTGGCAATGACGGCACGCAAATAACTTGCCTCGCTGGTATAGCTTGGCCACATCTCGTCCTGCCGCCTAGTTCCAACTGCGCGTGTGGGGCGGTAGCACTAACCCATTGATCTGGTGGTGCCGGTTGAGGGAATCGAACCCCCGACCTACCGCTTACAAGGCGGTTGCTCTACCAGCTGAGCTAAACCGGCGTTCGCCATTTTCTTCGCCCACGGTCCGGCCCCGAAAGACTGAAAAAAGTTCAGGCAAGGCCCGGGGCCGGGCTCGGTCAGTCATGGATAGACGTAGCCGCCCCATCGCTAGCAAGCTGAGGCCGAAGGAGCAAGCGTCGCCCTTGCGGCCGTGACGAGCGCCACTTAAGTGAGCCCAAGGTTCAAAACGGAGCCAAGGATCGATCGGGCCCTTTTTCGGGTTGCAAACATGAGGCTTTCGCGCGCGACGGCATGATGCTTTCCGGATGATGCTTTCCGGCCAGGCGCGGCAAGTGGCGTTTCAGCGCATTCTCCCGCGATCCCGGGATGGGCGTCGGGCGATGGCTTCGCGACAGAATTGAGCCGAACATGCCTTGAAGCAATGGAGGCAAGACCATGACCCCCGAAGAGCGCCAAGTCATCACCGGCATCTTCGAACGGCTGAAGGCCGCCGAAAATCGTCCGCGCGACCCTGAGGCCGAGAGGCTCATCAGCGATCTTGCGGCGCAGCAGCCATACGCGCCTTACGCGATGGCTCAATTGATCTATGTGAATGAGCAGGCGCTCGCCAATCTGCATCAACGGGTCGAGGCGCTCGAGCACGAGCTGCAGCAGGCGCAGGAGGAAGCGCAAGCGCAGCCGCAGTCGGGCGGCTTTCTTTCGAGCCTTTTCGTGGGGCCGGGCGCGGCGCCGCCGTCGAGACCCCCGCAAACAACGCCGCGCCCGGGCTATGCGACGCAAGCCTATGGCTCGAGCGGACCTGCGCCGGCGGGGCCGATGTCCGGTGTCGCACCCCAGCCAGGCAGCCCTTGGGGCGGACAGCAGCCTGGCGGGCAAGCTTTGGGTGGGCAGGCTTCGGGCGGGCAGGGTTGGGGAGGGCCGCCTCAGGCCGGAGCGCCGCAAGGGGGCGGCTTTTTGCAAAACGCCTTGTCGACGGCCGCCGGCGTCGCCGGCGGCGTGGTGCTGGCGAATGCCTTGACGAGCGCCTTCGGGCATCGTTCGGGCTCTGGGCTCGACTCAGGGGTGGGGTCGGGGCTTGGTTCCTTTGGCTCGAGCGGAACCTCGCTTCCGGGCTTCGGGAGCAGCGACGCGGCGAAGCCGAAAGATGCGCTTTCGCAAGATGGCGGCGCAAGCGCGAACAGCTCGGATCGCGATCGCCCCGTCGATGCATCCTATGACTCTTCGCGCGATGATTCTTCCGGGCAGGACGCGGATGATGACGGCTCCGACGACCCGGACTCATTCGATGATTCCGATTCCTCCGATGATTCCGGCTTTTCGGGCGACGTCTAGTCTTTGTCATCGCATCTCGTGACTGACCTTGTGTCGTTGCAAGACCGCGCGGAGGCCCATGCGGCGGCGATCGATCCGCTCGCGCCGCTTCGAAGGCTTCCCCGCCTGACGCTCGCCCATTTGCCCACGCCCGTGGAGAGGATGCCGCGCCTCGCGGCTAAGCTCGGCCTTGAAGAGCTCTGGGTGAAGCGGGACGATTGCACCGGGCTCGGCCTTGGCGGAAACAAAGTCCGTAAATTGGAATTCGGGCTCGCCGCCGCCATGAGGGCCGGCGCCGATTGCGTCGTTTGCGGGGGCGTCGTGCAGTCGAACACCGCGCGGCAGGTCGCCGCGGCCTGCGCCCGGATGGGCATCGAATGCCATCTCGGGATCATGCGCGGCCGTTTGGCGACGACGGAGCCAGGCTACGAGAGCTCAGGCAACATCCTTCTCGACCGTCTCTACGGTGCTATCCTTCACGACATCCCCTGGGACGAGAACCGCAATCGCCATCTCCAGGCGATCGTCGAAAAACTGAAGGCCGCCGGGCGCCGGCCATATCTCGTTCCCTACGGCGCCTCGGATGCGCTCGGCGCGATGGGCTATGCGGCGGCCGCCGAGGAGATCCTTCGCGATCTCCCCGACGTCGCCTGGATCGTGCATGGCAGCGGCAGCGCCGGCACGCAGGCCGGATTGCTGGCGGGCCTTCTCGCTCTCGACCATGCGGCGCGAGTCATCGGCGTGGATGTCGATGCTCAACCCGAGCGCGTCAGGGCGGATGTTTGCCGCGTCGGGCGCGAAGCGGCGGCCCTTCTCGGCATCGCCTCGCTGTGGAAGGATGAGCGGGTCGAAGTCGTGGGCGATTGGAGCGCCGGAGCCTATGGCGTCTTGGACGCGACGACCGAGGAGGCGATCCGCCTCGCTGCCCGTTGCGAAGGCTTGGCGCTCGACCCCGTTTACGCCGGCAAGGCCATTGCGGGGTTGATCGGCTTGGCCCGCCGCGGCCGTTTCCGCGAGGGCGGCCCGGTGTTGTGGATTCACACCGGCGGCATCCCCGGCATTTTCGCTTATCCCGCGACCTTCTCCCGGCTGTCCGGCGAGGAGGCGATCGCGGAAGTGTGAGAGATTCGGGCTAGATGACGAGCACGCGCGTTCCGACTTTTACGCGGCCATAAAGATCGAGCACATCCTCATTGAGCATGCGGATGCAGCCTGACGACACGGCCTTGCCGATCGTCTCGGGTTCGTTGGTGCCGTGGATGCGATAGAGCGTCGAGCCGAGGTAAAGGGCACGCGCGCCGAGCGGATTGCCGAGCCCGCCCTCCATATGGGTCGGCAGATCGGGCCGGCGCTTCAGCATTTCGGGTGGCGGCGTCCAGCCCGGCCATTCGGCCTTGCGCGTGATGGTCTTGATACCCGCCCATTCGAAGCCGGGCCGACCGACCCCAATGCCATAGCGCATGGCATGCCCGCCGGGCTCGACGAGGAAGAGGAATTTCTCGGGCGTATCGATGATGATTGTGCCCGGTGCCTCGGGCCCGTGGTACTCCACTTCCTGGCGGCGAAATTGCGGTTCGGGGTCCGAGAGCACCGGGCGCGGGTGGGCATAGGTTTCGGCCGCGAGAGGCGCGTAGGCGAGCGCGCGGGCGCGTTCCGGCGCCGGGCCGAACGGCGGCACGGGATAGCCGTCGGCGGGGTCCTGCCTTTGAACGGTAGCAGTGCTCGACGCAAGCCGCGACGGCGCTGGCGTTGAGCCCGTGATCAGCAGCTCGATGAGCCCGCCGCCGAGGCCTGAGCCTTGGGGTTCGGTCGGAGGCCGCGCAGATCCGGGCGGAGCTGCGGCGACGCGGTCGGAAAGGTCCGTCGACGACACTACGTTTTCGCGGCCGGGGCCGTTATAGATCTGCGCCAGCGCCGGAGAGGGCGCGCTCGCCAAGGCAGACAGGATCCAAAGCGCAAGGATAATAAAGGGCTTCATGGCTTGCTCTTTGCACATGGCTCTTTGCACATGGCTTGCTCTTTGCAGAAGACAGACGCGGCGGGAACGGGCGAGGAAAGCCGACTCGTCGTTTGGGAGGACCGTTGTGCCGTGTAATGGTCGGAGTAGAGGAGAGCCCTGTATAGAATTACATTGTTGTTCTGATTGTTACTTTATCGTTTATTGTTATTCAACGTCCTTTTTGAAAGCAATGAACAAGGTTAATCAATTCCAATCGCCCATCCGCCCTCGACCCGAGCGGCGCCTCTTGCGAGAGGCGGCGCCGCGCCCGTTTTCCATGGCTTGACGCCTCGGCAAGCCCGCGCGACAAGCCGGGCGGCGGCGGCGCGGGAAAGGCCGCAATCTCGAAGGCCTCGCCGCAAAAGAGAGGAATGCGCATGTCCGGCGCCGGATCGATCGAGGCACGGCCGCTCACGGCGAAACGCTCCGGCGCGCTCGCCGGCCGCGTGTGCGTTCCCGGCGACAAATCGACCTCTCACCGGGCGCTCATTCTCGGGCTTTTGTCCATCGGCGAAACGCGGGTCGAGGGCCTCCTCGAAAGCGACGACGTGCTGCGCACCGCGCAGGCTTGCCGGCAGCTCGGCGCGGCGATCGAGCATCATGCGGAGGGAAGCTGGAGCGTGCGCGGCACGGGCATCGGCGGCCTCACTGAGCCCGAGGCGGTTCTCGATTTCGGCAATGCGGGCACGGGCACGCGGCTGATGATGGGCGTCGTCGGCGGCCATCCGATCAGCGCGACCTTCGACGGCGATGCGTCGCTCCGCAAAAGGCCGATGCGCCGCATTCTCGATCCTTTGGCGTTGATGGGCGCGCAAGTGGTGGCCGAGGCCGAGGGCGGCCGCTGCCCGATCACGCTTTCGGGCGCGCGTCACGCCGCGCCGATCGAATACCAGACTCCCGTCGCCTCGGCGCAAATCAAATCGGCGGTGCTTCTCGCCGGCCTCAACGCCCCCGGCCTCACCACGGTGATCGAAACGGAAGCCTCGCGCGATCACACCGAGCGCATGCTCCGCCATTTCGGCGCGCAACTGAGCGTCGCACCCCATGGGGAGGCGGGCCGGCGCATCACGCTCACCGGACAACCCGAGCTTCGGCCGGCGCCGATCGTCGTGCCTGGCGACCCCTCCTCGGCCGCCTTTCCGATCGTCGCCGCGTCGATCGTTGCGGGCTCGGAGGTCACGGTCGAGGGCGTCATGCTCAATCCGTTGCGCACCGGCTTTCTCACCACGCTGCGCGAGATGGGGGCGCGGATCGAGCCGATGAACCCTCGCCAGGAAGGCGGCGAGGAGGTCGCCGACCTCAACGTGCGCGCGGGCGAGCTTCGCGGCGTCGACGTGCCCGCCGCGCGAGCGCCCTCGATGATCGACGAGTATCCGGTGATCGCGATCGCCGCGGCTTTCGCGCGCGGTGAGACGCGCTTGCGCGGCTTGAGCGAGTTGCGGGTGAAGGAAAGCGATCGTCTCGCGGCGGTCACGGCGGGCCTTGCGGCTTGCGGCGTCTTGCATGCGATCGAGGGCGACGACCTCATCATCGAGGGCGGCAGGGGCGAAGCCGTGGGCGGCGGGCACGTGCTCACCCATCTCGACCACCGCATCGCTATGAGCTTCCTCGTGATGGGCCTTGCCTCGCGCCGCCCTGTCACCGTGGACGATACCGCGATGATCGCGACGAGCTTCCCGGGCTTCATCGAGATGATGGCCGGCCTCGGCGGCGAATTCCTCGGAGCGACGGCGAGGTGATCGTCGCGATCGACGGCCCGGCGGCCTCCGGGAAAGGCACGCTCGCCAAGGCGGTCGCCGCGCGATTGCGCCTCGCGCATCTCGATTCGGGCCTCCTCTACCGCGCCGTGGCGAAGAGCCTTACCGATCGCGGGCTTTCGCTCGAGGCCGAAGCCGAGGCCGTCAAGGCCGCGGCGGCGCTCGATCTTTCGACGCTCGACGCAACGGCGCTGAGGGGCGCCGAAATGGGCGAGGCGGCCTCGCAGGTCGCGGCCTACCCGTCGGTGCGCGCCGCGCTCGTTCATCTGCAACGAGCCTTCGCGCGCCGCCCCGGCGGGGCCGTCATCGACGGGCGCGACATCGGCACGGTGATCTGTCCCGATGCGCAAGTGAAGCTTTTCGTCACGGCCTCCCCCGAAGAACGCGCGCGGCGACGCTGGCGCGAGCTCGTGCTCGGCGGAGCGCCGCTCGATTATGACGCGGTGCTCGCCGACATCCGTCGCCGCGACAAGCGCGATTCGACGCGATCGGTCGCCCCGCTGCGGCAAGCGCCCGATGCCGTGCTGATCGACACCACGTATCTTAAGCCTGAGGCCGCGCTCGAGGCGGCTCTTGCCGTCATCGCCGAAGCGCCCGGCCACCGGCGTGAGCCGGCCGACCTCACCCCTCGAGACCGGTGAGGCGCAGGCTGAGCGCGCGCAACCGGGCGCGCGCGGCTTCGTCATAGGCTTGCCCTTGAGCGCGCGCTTGCCTGTGCCGATCGAAGAACAGGCCGCCGCGCCCTTCGAGCTCTGGCGAAAGCACGAGATTCATGATGGCGTCCGCCCCCTCCTCGACCGTGCTCGACGGCGTGGTGCCGGACTGGCGAACCATGGTGGTGTTCATATAGGTCGCGGGGTGGAGGCAGTTCACCGTGACGCCCTTGTCCGCGAGCTCCTCGTGAAGATCGATGGTGAACATGATCTGCGCGAGCTTGCTTTGCGAATAGGCACGCGTGCCGGTGTAGCCGCGCGTGATCATCACATCGGCGAAATCGATCGGCGCCTGGCCGAGCGAGGCGACGTTGACGATGCGCGCAGGCGTGCTCGCCAGGATTTTCGGCAGCAAGAGATGCGTGAGCAGGAAGCCCGCGAGGTAATTGACGGCAAGGCGCAGCTCGAAACCGTCGGCGCTCAGCTCGCGCTTTCCCGCAGGTCCGCCGGAACCGATGCCCGCATTGTTGATGAGGATGTCGAGGCGCGCTTCGCTCGTGTCCACCGCGAGCGCGAGCTTGCGAACCTCGGCGAGCGAAGAAAGATCGGCTTCGAGGAAATCCGCGTCGGTGCGGCCTTCGGCGTTGAGCTCGGTTAGAAGGGTTTCGCCGCGTTCGAGGTTGCGGCCATGGACGAGAATGCGCGCGCCTTGCGCCGCCACGCGCTTGGCGACCACGCGGCCGACGCCATCGGTCGATCCCGTGATCAACACGGTCTTGCCGGCGAGCTTCATGGTTTCATTCCCTTTGGAAGGCTCGACATTGCGATCATCGATCGAGTTTTGGGCCGCCGCAAGACGACAATGCCGACGACGATGCCATCTCGGCAGGCCCCGTGAGGAGCATCGTCCCGATGGGCTTCCTCGCGAGACCGCGGAATCATTCGAAGCGACGCTATATCTCAAGTATTGCCCTCAGGCCCGCCCATTGCTATGTAGATTGCGCTCGACGGGCCGTAGCGGACGAAACCGCTGCGGCCCGATAGGCATTGAAGCTGGTTGAGCTTAAATTGCCTGAGCTGAATTGCCTGACTTGAACCATGCTCCTGCCCGCCGGCCCGCGCCGGCCCGCTTCGCAGCGGTGATTTCGTCGATATCGAGCTCTTGGGCCCGTTTCGGCGAATGTCGGTGGAAGGGGGCCCGATCACTCGAACACGCCGGCGCCATGCCCTCAAAGGGGCTTTTTGGGAGATAGTATGTCAGTTGCTTTTGACCGCGCGCCGGGGCGCGAAGACTTTGCGGCACTCCTCGAAGAATCCTTCCAGCGTTCGAACGCGATCGAGGGAGGCGTCGTCGAGGGGATCGTCGTCGCGATCGAGAAGGATGTGGCCGTCATCGATGTCGGCCTCAAGACCGAAGGCCGCGTGCCTTTGAAGGAATTCCTGGCCCCCGGGAAGGATGGGGGGCTCAAGGTGGGCGACAAGGTCGAGGTTTATCTCGACCGCATCGAGAATGCGCTCGGCGAAGCGGTGATCTCGCGCGAGAAGGCACGCCGCGAGGAGAGCTGGGGTAAGCTCGAGAAGGCCTTCGAGGCCAATGAGAAGGTGCAGGGCGTGATCTTCGCTTCGGTGAAGGGCGGCTACACCGTCGATCTCGACGGCGCCATGGCCTTCCTGCCGAGGAGTCAGGTCGATATCCGCCCGGTGCGCGATGTCGGCCCGCTGATGAACCAGCCGCAGCCCTTCCAGATCCTGAAGATGGATCGGCGGCGCGGCAACATCGTCGTCTCGCGCCGCACCGTGCTCGAGGAGACGCGTGCCGAGAGCCGCTCGCAAATCGTCGCCAATCTCGAGGAAGGTCAGGTCATCGAGGGCGTCGTCAAGAACGTCACCGAATATGGCGCCTTCGTCGATCTCGGCGGCATCGACGGCCTCTTGCATGTCACCGACATGGCATGGCGGCGCGTCAATCACCCGTCCGAGGTCGTGGCGATCGGCCAGACCGTCAAGGTCAAGATCATCCGCATCAATCACGAGACGCAGCGCATCTCGCTCGGCATCAAGCAATTGCAGGGTGATCCGTGGCAGGGCGTCGAGGCAAAATATCCGATCGGTATGAAGCTGAAAGGGCGCGTCACCAACATCACCGATTACGGCGCCTTCGTCGAATTGGAGCCGGGCATCGAGGGGCTCATTCACGTCTCGGAAATGTCCTGGACCAAGAAAAATGTGCATCCCGGCAAGATCGTCTCGACCTCGCAAGAGGTGGAAGTGGTGGTGCTCGAAATCGACTCGGTCAAGCGCCGCATCTCGCTCGGCCTCAAGCAGGCGCTGCGCAACCCTTGGGAGGAATTCCAGGAAACCCATCCGGTCGGCTCGGTCATCGAGGGCGAGGTCAAGAACAAGACCGAGTTCGGCCTGTTCATCGGCCTGCCCGGCGATGTCGACGGCATGGTGCATCTCTCCGATCTCGATTGGCATCGGCCGGGCGAGGAGGTGATCGAGGGTTACAAGAAGGGCGACATGGTGAAGGCCGTGGTGCTCGACGTCGACACCGAGAAGGAGCGCGTTTCGCTCGGCGTCAAGCAGCTCGAAGGTGACCCCTTCGCCGAGGCCGGCGATCTGAAGAAGGGCGCGGTCGTGACCTGCGAGATCACCGAGGTGAAGGAGTCCGGTCTCGAGGTGAAGATCGTCGGCACCGACCTCACCGCCTTCATCCGCCGCGCCGAGCTTGCGCGCGAGCGCGGCGATCAGCGGCCCGAGCGCTTCGCGGCCGGCGAGAAGGTGGATGCGCGCGTCACGCAATTCGACCGCAAGGCGCGCAAGGTCTCCGTATCCATCAAGGCGCTCGAGGTGCAGGAGGAGAAGGAGGCGATCGCCCAGTTCGGCTCGACCGATTCAGGCGCTTCGCTCGGCGACATTCTCGGGGCGGCGTTGCGCCGCGCCAACGAGAAGAAGTGATCCGCGATGCGAAGGCGGCATGGCTGCATGCCGCCTCGCGCAAAATTCGAGGTCTCGCGCTTCCATTGCGCGTTGGCAAAGGTTCGAGGCGCGGTCTTCGCAAGAGAAATTCGGCTGAATCGAGAGACGAATCCGACGCTGCATTTGTTAAGCGAGCGTTTGGCGATGGCTTCCTCGCCCCTTTGCCCGGCCTCGCTTCCATTACGTCTTCATGACGCTCGCGACGCCGCAAATTTTGCGCGGCGCACGGTACCGCGATATCCCTTTGTCCACCCTCATCTTCCTTGCTCTCCCACCTCTTCGAGGATTAGATTAGCGCCATGAGCATGAGCTCCGACGCGATGGTCGAGCGCCGATATTTGCGCCGACGCGTAACCTTCTGGCGCGTGGTCGCAGGCTTGATTGCGATCATCGCGATCTTCATCGGCGCGTCGCGCCTCACAGGCATCGGCGCTGAGAATGTGGCGCATATCGCGCGCGTGCGCGTCAACGGCATCATTCTCGATGATGCAGACTTCACGCGCATGCTCGACCGTCTGGCGAAGTCGAACGCCAAGGCTGTCCTTCTCGACATCGACAGCCCGGGAGGCGGCGCCGCCGCTTCGGAAGAAATTTACGAGCATCTGAGAAAGGTGGGCGAGAAACGCCCGATCGTCGCCATCGACCGTTCGCTCGCGGCCTCCGGCGGCTACATGGTGTCGCTCGCCGCCGATCACATCATCGCCCGCAACTCTTCGGCCGTGGGCTCGATCGGCGTGATCTTCCAGAACCCGAATGTCACGCAGCTCCTCGGCACGCTCGGCGTGAAGGTGGAGATCATCAAATCGAGCCCGCTGAAGGCCTCGCCCAATCCCTTTGAAGCGACGCCGCCCGAAGCGACCGCCGCCATGAACGCGCTCGTCGGCGACACCTTCGCATGGTTCAAGAACCTGGTGCGCGAACGCCGCCATCTCGACCCTGACGCCCTCGCCAAGGTCGCCGATGGACGCGTCTTTTCCGGCTCGCAAGCGGTGAGCCTCAAATTGATCGACGGCATCGGCGGCGAAGACGAGGCGCTCGATTGGCTGAAGCGCGACAAGGGGATTGACACCACGCTTCCGATCCGCAACTGGACTGCCGAGCATGGCGGCTGGCTGCGGCGTCTGACCGGAGACGCCATGATGGGCGCACTTTCGGAATTGGGCTTGGCGAATGCCTCGAAAATCCTCTCGGCGGCGAGCGGACCGGTGCAGAGCCAGGCGGCGAGCGGGCTGCTCGCCTTATGGCAGCCCATGGGCGAATGACGGCACTTGCCGGGGGCTTCGATGATC
>DASZIL010000129.1:0-31128 GCA_035949255.1 Beijerinckiaceae bacterium
CCGAAAAGGCCTATTCCTTGGGCTTGAAATCCTTGAGCTTGGCGAAGACGCTGTCGGGGTCGATCTTCTCCTCTTCCGGCTTCGGCGCGGAAGGGGCGAAGGTCGGCAGTTTCTCGGGCGCCTCGGCAGGCTTCGTGCGCGCGGCCGTGACTTCGGCCGGCAGCAAGGTCGCGCCCGCCTCCTGGACCACGACCGGCTTGTCCTTCGCGGCGCGCGCCACCTCCATGTCGAGATCGATCTGCGAGCACAGGCCAAGCGTCACCGGATCGAGCGGCTGAAGGCTCGCCGAGTTCCAATGGGTGCGCTCGCGCACGGCTTCGATCGTGGATTTCGTCGTGCCGACGAGGCGCGAGATCTGGGCGTCCTTGAGCTCCCCATGGTTGCGCAAGAGCCAGAGGATGGCGTTCGGCCGATCCTGCCGGCGCGACAAGGGCGTGTAGCGCGGGCCTTTGGTCTTGCGCTTCACCTCCGGCAGATGAACCTTGCTCTGCGCCATCTTGAGGCTGCGGCCCGGGTCCTTCTCGGCCTTCTCGATTTCCTCCCGCGTGAGCTGTCCGGTGAGCACCGGGTCGAGGCCTTTGATGCCGGCGGCGACCTCGCCGTCGGCGATGCTCTTCACTTCCAGCGGGTGCAAATGGCAGAATTCCGCGATTTGCTCGAAGCTGAGCGAAGTATTGTCGACCAGCCACACAGCGGTCGCCTTCGGCATCAACAACAGGGCCACGGAGAGAACCTCCTCTTCTGGCGGATCGACGCGATCCTTACGGCACAAAAACTTCGGGCTCCGGCTCGGCGCTGCGGCCGGAGCATCCTTCGCAAATCACATACGGAGGGAATAGATCAGCATATAGGCGCTTCGCGCGCGGATGGCAATGCGCTTTCCATGTGCTTTCCCGCGCGCCATCTCGGTGAAGACGCTGCCTTCGCCGCGTAAGTTCGGGTAAGCCATTCCTGGAAGCCATTGCAAGGTGACGTGATGACCGCTCCGCTTGAACGTGCACAAGCGTTTTGCGCCCGTTTCGGCCTCGACGTGCCGATCCTGCTCGCGCCGATGGCCGGAGCTTGCCCACCCTCGCTTTCGATCGCGGTCGCGAATGCCGGGGGGCTTGGTGCCTGCGGTGCGCTCCTGATGCAGCACGACGCCATCCTGGATTGGGCAATCGCGATGCGATCTGGCAGCAACGGGGTGTTCCAGCTCAATTTATGGGTGCCGGATCCCCCGCCTCACCGCGACGCGAGCCATGAGGCGAGACTGCGCGAGTTCCTCGCCGGGTGGGGTCCGCCAGTGCCCGCCGATGCCGGAAACGCAAGCCTGCCCGATTTCGCCGCCCAATGCGAGGCCTTGCTCGAGGCTGGGCCGCCCATCGTGTCGTCCGTGATGGGGCTGTACCCGCCCGAATTCGTCGCCAAGCTGAAAGCGCGCAAGATCACCTGGTTCGCCAATGTCTCGACGGTCGGCGAGGCCCTGGCGGCCGAGGCGGCGGGCGCGGATGTGATCGTCGCGCAAGGCATGGAGGCCGGAGGGCATCGCGGCACTTTCGAGGCCGCAGAGGCCGAACGGCGCCTCGTCGGGCTTTTTGCGCTTGTGCCCGCAATCGTCGATGCGGTGCGTTTGCCGGTCGTCGCGACGGGCGGGATCGCGGATGGGCGCGGCGTCGCCGCCGCTCTCGCGCTCGGCGCGAGCGCCGCGCAGATCGGCACGGGTTTCCTGCGCTGTCCGGAAGCCAAAACCCATAAGGTCTGGGCCGACGCGCTCGCCGAAACCCGGCCCGAGGACACGATGGTGTCGCGTGCCTTCAGCGGCCGCGCCGGCCGCAGCATCGCGACGAATTACGTGCTCGCGGCGACGGCGCCGGGCGCCCCGCGCCCCGCGCCCTATCCGGTGCAACGAGGACTGACAGCGGCCATGCGCGAGGCAGGGCAGAAGGCGAATGACCTGCGTCGCATGCAGGCCCTGGCCGGGCAATCCGCGGCGCTCGCGCGGGCAGAGCCTGCCGCCGAGGTCGTCGACCGCATCTGGAAGGAGGCGCGCGCGATCCTCGCGTGACGTGGATGGCATACGCGCCCCGAAGCTGCGGAATCACGCCTTCGGCTAAGTCTCTACCCAGCAGCAAGCGGCTCCTGAAACAGCCGGCCTCTGCCATTGAGCGGCGCCGAATATCCGGCGAGCCGTAGCATGTGCCAGGCGAGCGCATGGTTGCTCGAGGTCACCGGCTTTCCAAGCTTCGCCTCGACCTCCTCGACGATGCGGGCCACGCGCAAGCTGGTGCAGGAGACGAAGACGCCGTCGCAAACATCCGAGGCGCCAAGCCCAATGATGGCGTCGGCGATCGATTGGGGCGCGATGCGCGCCACCACATTGTCGTCCTCCTGGTTGAAAGACCCCATGACCGGGATCTCCATGCCGCGCGCGCAAAACGCGTCGCGCAAGCTCTCGTTGATGCGCCGCACATAAGGCGTGAGAAGCGCGATGCGCCGGACCTTGAGCGCGTCGAGCGCCGCGCGCGCCGCCGTGACGGGGTCGGTTACGGGAACCGCCGGACGGGCCTCGCGGACACGTTCGGCGATCTTGCCTTCACCGATGACGAGCGCGCCCGAGGTGCAGGCAAAGCCAATGACGCCGAGATCGACCGCGGCCGGCAACAAATTGACGGTCGGCACGACTCTCGCCTCCATCTCGGCGAGCGTCTCGGGGGTGATCTTCGCGTCATTGTGGAGCCGTGCCCCATAAAGCGCGACGCCCCTCTCCGGGAGAAGAAAGCGAAACTCGTCCTCGATCGTCTGGTCGGTCTCGAGCACCAAAAGGCCGAGCGCGGCTTTCGTGCCGATGCCGCCATCGGTCTCGAATGCCATCATCTCCCGATCGACGGTCAGCCCGCCGCGTCCGGCGGCGGCGCTCTTGCGCTCCAGCGTCTCTTGATCCATCGCCTTGCCTCCTCTGGCCTCGCTTCGCCGAGGCTTATGGTGAAGCAGCGCAGAGGCCCTTCCTAGCGCAAAGGCCCTTGGCGGCTGCGCCCGCGATCGAATGACATGCCACCATGTCTTTCGTTTGGCGGGCCTCCACGGTTCCCCGCGTCCTTCCCCTTGTGGCGGCAAATCTGCCGACTTATGGTCCTTCCCGCAACTTTTTGGAGCATGATCGATGAGCATTCGCAGGATCGGCGCCGGCGCAAGGATGAGCCAGGCGGTCATTCACGGCAACACGGCCTATCTCGCGGGCTGCGTCGCGCGCGACCCCGAGGGCAAGGACGTCGCCGCGCAGACGAACGACATTCTCGAGCAGATCGACGCTACGCTCGCCAAGGCCGGCACCGACAAGACGAAGCTTCTCTCAGCCACCATCTGGCTCTCCGACATCTCGACCTTCGACCAGATGAACAAGGTCTGGGACGGTTGGGTGTCGCAAGGCAACACGCCGGCGCGCGCCACGGTCGAGGCGAAGCTCGCCGCGCCGCGCTTCAAGGTCGAGATCGGCATCATCGCGGCGGTCTGACGAGGGGCCACCTTCGTGCAGCGCGGTCGCTTAGTCACGCTTTGCGCCTTATCCGCGACGATCGGCGTCTCGTTCCATGGCCTCATTGCGCTGCGGAATGGCTTCTTCTCGCGAGACATAGGCCCCGTTACCGGTATCGCCGAGGGTGCGCGGGGCATTTCGCCAACGAGTGCGCCAAGTCCTCCCGAGGTGCCTGGCGAAGTCGCGCCTAAGGACCCCGATACCGGGAAGCTCGCGACATTTCCGAGGAATAACGGGCGGCTCTTCATTACATTGAAGCCGCGCAATGAGACAACGCCACGCCAAGGCGGCCGTGAATGGGGAGGGAAATGACATGCGCGCCGTCATCTTGGGAGCTGGCGTCATCGGCGTCACCACCGCCTATGAGCTGGCGCGGGATGGGCATGAGGTCACCGTCCTCGATCGGCTCGCGGAGCCCGCTTCCGAGACGAGCTTCGCCAACGCCGGCCTGATCGCGCCGGGCCACGCCTACACCTGGTCCTCGCCGCGCGCGCCCGGCATTCTGTGGCGCTCGCTCTTCGACGAGAGCCAGGCGCTGCGGTTCAAGCCGAGCCTCGACCCGCGCTTGTGGGACTGGACCTTCAAGTTCCTGCGCAATTGCACCGCCGCGCGGGCGCGCGTCAACACGAAGCGCAAGGTTCGGCTGTGCATCTATTCGCAAGGCGAGCTGCAACGCATAAGCGCCGAGACGGCCGTCCCTTACCATGAGCTGCGGGGAGGGCTCCTCTACCTCTACCGTTCCCCGCAATCCTTCGAGCGCGGCGCGTCGCACACGCGGATCCTCTCCGAGGAAGGCCTCGAATTGCGCACCGTCGATCGCGACGAGATGGCGCGCATCGATCCGGCGCTCGAGCCGGTGAAAGAGCAATTCTCAGGCGCCGTCTTCGCGCCGAGCGACGGCAGCGGCGATGCGCGCGTCTTCACCTTGAACCTCGCCCGTTATTGCAGCGAGCGGCTCGGCGTCACCTTCCGCTTCAACACCGAGGTCACGGGCTTTGCGACCTCGGGCGATCGCGTGACTGGTGTCACGACGACGAATGGGGTCGTCTCCGGCGATGAGTTCGTCATGTCGCTTGGGGTTTTCAGCCCCTTCCTTGCCGCCAAGCTCGGCGCTTCGCTCCCGATCTACCCGATCAAGGGCTATTCGGTGACCTTGCCGCTCGACGGGCACAACAACCCGCCGACGATCGGCGGGGTCGACGAGGACAATCTCGTCGCTTATGCACGCTTCGGCGACCGCATCCGCGCGACCGCGACGGCCGAATTCGCCGGCTACGACAGGTCGCATAAGCCAGCCGACTTCACCTATATGCTCGGCGTGATGCGCAAGCTCTTTCCCGACGGCGCGAATTACGGGAAGCCGAGCTATTGGGCGGGCTTGCGCCCGATGACGCCCGAAGGCACGCCGATCTTCGGGCGCGGGCGTTTCCGCAACGTCATGTTCAACACCGGCCATGGCCATATGGGATGGACCATGTCGGCGGGATCGGCCCGCATCACCGCCGATCTGATCGCGGGGCGAAAGCCGGCAATCGACATCACGGGCATGACGCTCGCCGCATAGCGCCTGGCGCCGCCCGAAGGCGCTCGTCTGCGCGGCCGATCGCAAGACCTTGACCGAGAAGCTTGTTCCAGGGCTTGCAGCCGATCGCTAAATCCGGATTTGGCGGGTCTTCCCTTCCGGTTTAAAGACGCGCACCGACGACGCCCTCTCCTTTCGCGGACCTCATGACCGACACGCGCTTTCCTCGTTTCGCGGCCGCCGCGCCGCATCGGCTTGCGGCCGAAAGCGGGCGCGCCGTCATGGCCGAGGGCGGCAACGCGGTCGAGGCGATGCTCGCCATGGCGGCGACCATCGCGGTCGTCTATCCGCATATGAACTCGCTCGGCGGAGACGGTTTCTGGCTGATCGCCGACCCGAGGCGGCGCGTGCGCGTCATCGATGCTTGCGGGGGCGCGGGCGCCAAGGCGACGATCGCGAGCTATCGCGAAAAGGGTTACGACACGATCCCCTCGCGAGGCCCCCTCGCGGCGCTCACCGTGCCGGGCGCGGTCGGGGGCTTTGCGCTCGCCTTCGAGCTCGCGAAGAGCCTCGGCGGGCGTCTGCCGCTCGCGGATCTCTTCGCCGATGCTACGCGGCTTTCGCGCGAAGGCTTCCCGGTCTCCGCGTCGATGGCGCGCAACGAGCCCTCCGAATTCGAGGCGCTGGCGGCAGCGCCCGGCTTCACCGATGCGTTCCTGACCGAAGGCAAGCTCCCCAAAGAGGGCGCCGTGCTTCGCCAAGCGGCGCTCGCCGACATGCTGGCGCATCTTTCCGATGCCGGGCTCGAGGATTTCTACCGCGGCGATGTCGGGCGCGAGATCGCGGCGGATCTCGCCGCGATCGGCAGCGCGGTGACGCGCGCCGATCTCGAATCCTATCGCGCCGTCGAGCGCGAGCCGCTGAGCGTCGAGATCAGGTCAGGCCGCCTCTTCAACGCACCGCCGCCGACGCAAGGCCTCGCCTCCCTCATGATCCTCGCCCTCTTCGAGCGCCTCGGCGTCGAAAGAGCCGAGAGCTTCGCCCATGTGCACGGGCTGATCGAGGCGACGAAGCGCGCCTTCGCGGCGCGCAACCGGATCGTCACCGATTTCGACCGATTGCGCGAAGATCCCGCGAGCGTGCTCACCAAGGAGCATCTCGATCGCGAGGCCTCGATCATCGATCGGAAGAAGGCCGCGCCTTTCGGCGGCGCGGTGCCGATCGGCGATACGGTGTGGATGGGGGCGATCGACCGCGACGGTGTCGCGGTGAGCTACATCCAAAGCACGTATTGGGAATTCGGCTCTGGCTGCGTCTTGCCGCGCACCGGGCTCCTCATGCAAAATCGCGGCGTGTCGTTCTCGCTCGACCCGGCGGCGCTGAACCCGCTGGAGCCGGGACGACGCCCCTTCCACACGCTCAACCCGCCGCTCGCCCTCTTCAAGGATGGGCGGGTGATGTCCTACGGGGCCATGGGCGGGGACGGTCAGCCGCAATTCCAGGCGGAGCTCTTCACCCGCCATGTGCTCTTCGGCCAGACGCTGCACGAGGCGATCGATGCGCCGCGTTGGCTCCTCGGACGCACCTGGGGAAAGACGAAGATCGACCTCACGCTCGAGAACCGTTTCGACCCGAGCCTGGTGCGGGCGCTCGAGCAGGCGGGCCACCCCGTGCTCGTGCTCGATCGCGCTTATGACGAGGGTCTCGGCCATGCCGGCGCGCTGATGCGCCATCGCGACGGCTCGATCGAGGCCGCGCACGATCCGCGCTCGGACGGCGGCGCGCTCGGAGGCTGAGGATGACGTCGACATCTTGCGCCGGCGGGAGCGCCGCGCCGCGCGCCTCAATGCCGATCACTTCCCGGATGCAAACGCCATGAAATTCACCTTTCTCGGCACGGGCTGCCCGGTCGCCTCGCCGATGCGCGCCGGGCCCGCGCATCTCGTGACCGGCGCGCGAGCGCGCCTCCTCATCGATTGCGGCGCGGGCGTCTCGCAGCGTCTCGTCGCGGCGGGCGAGCGCGGCGCCGACATCGATGCGCTCATCGTCACGCATTACCATTCCGACCACGTCGTCGATTTCTACCAGCTTCTCGTCTCGAGCTGGCACCAAGGCCGCGCGCGCCCTTTCGTCGTGCATGCGCCGGCGAGCGTGATCACGCATATGCGGCGCATTCTCGAGGCTTACGCCGATGAGCGCGCGCTTCGCATCGTACATGAGAGGCGCCCGTCCCGCCTTGGGCTCGAGGTCGAGTTTCACGAGCTCACGGAAGGGCGAACGATCCGGGTCGGCGATCTCGAAGCGGAGGCCTTCACGGTCGATCATCGGCCGGTCGCGCCGGCCTTCGGCCTCATCCTGCGCGAGCGCAAGACGCGCATCGTCTTCTCGGGCGACACGCGGCCCGTGCCTTCGCTCGTCGAGGCCGCGCGCGGTGCCGAGCTCCTCGTCTGCGAGGTCTTCGTCGATCGGGAGATGATGCCGGCGCAAGGCGTGCGCTCGGCGGAGACGATCGCTGCGGTGAAATCCTATCACCTGACGCCGCGGCAAATCGCCAAGGCGGCGCTCGCGGCCGATGTCGCGGCGCTCGCGCTCACCCATTTCGTGCCGCCGAACGCCGATCGATCGGCGCTCCTCGCCGAAATCCGCAAGGGATATCGCGGGCCGGTGGTGCTGGGCGAGGATCTGATGTCGATCGATCCTTCCGCGCGCACGGTCTCTTTCGCCAACCTCCATCTCGCCTATTGAAGGCGCATGCTTCCAACAAGGGAATTTCCATGAAATCCGCGAATGGCCATTTCTTCGGCGGCGTTTTCGGCCGCCTCTCCGGACTTGCGGCCGCCTTCCTCCTCGCGATCGGCGCGGCGGTCGTCGCGAGCCCTTCCTCGCAAGCCGCAACGCTCGAAGCGGTGAAGGCGCGCGATCAACTGATCTGCGGCATCAACCCGAACCTGCCGGGCTTCGGCCAGCCGGATAAGGATGGGGCGTTCAAGGGGTTCAACGCCGATATCTGTCGCGCCATCGCGGCGGCCGTTCTCGGCGATCCCGCGAAGGTGAAATTCGTGCCCCTCACGGCGACGATCCGCTTCCAGGCGCTCACCTCGGGCGAGGTCGATCTTTTGACCCACAACTCCACCTGGACGATGCAGCGCGACGCGGGCGCCGGCCTGCATTTCACCGGCTTCACCTTCTTCGACGGGCAGTCCTTCCTGGTCAAGAAATCGGCCGGCATCACCTCGGTCACCGAGCTCGGCGGCGCCTCGGTGTGCACGCAGCAGGGCTCGACGAGCGAGCTCAACGCCGCCGATTTCTTCCGCACCCATAAGCTCAAATACGAGATCGTTTCCTTTGCGAGCGATGATGACGCGGCCAAGGCCTTCGGCGACGGACGCTGCGATGTGCTCACTTCCGACACCTCCGCCCTCGCCTCCGCGCGGTTGAAGCTCGCCGATGCCGAGAACTACGTGATCTTGCCGGAGCTGATCTCGAAGGAGCCGCTCGGCCTCGTGGTGCGCGATGGCGACGACAAATGGTTCGACATCGTGCGCTGGACGATGAACGCCCTGATCGATGCCGAGGAGCTTGGCATCACGCAGGAAAATGCCGTCGAGGAGATGAGGTCGCCGAGCCCGGAGGTGAAGCGCCTCCTCGGCATCGAGGGCAAGTTCGGCTCGCGAATCGGGCTCTCGGAGGATTGGGCGTTACGCGCCGTCCAGGCCGGCGGCAATTACGGCGAGATCTTCGAGCGCAACCTCGGCATGGCCTCGCCCTTGAAGCTGCCGCGCGGGATGAACGCGCTCTGGTCGAAGGGAGGCATCCTTTACGCGCCGCCCATCCGTTGAACGCCCGAGCTTCCCAAGGAAAAACCCCCATCGTGCAAGGCTTGGCTCGGCAACGGCCGAGCTCCCCATTGACAATTTCCGCGAAACCGTGCTTGCACGCAGCGTCGGCATTGTGCCGAGGAGAAGCATCGGTCCATGCTCGTGAGGCTCGCGAACCCCGCCCCGAAAACGACCGCGACGAAACCGTCGGCCGCGAAAATCGGCACGACGCGCTGACGCCTGTCCTCGACCCGGGTCCTCTCCCCCGACGGGGATGAGGAGGAGGCCTGCGGTTCAGGCCCCGCGGGTGAGGAAGCGGGGGAGAGCATCAAAGGCATTTTTCCGGCGAAGCGACGAGCGCCTCGCGACGAAAGATGCAAGGAAAGCTCCAAGGAAGGCTTCAGGTCCTCAGGACGAAGATCTTCCAGAACACGAGGATAATCCGATGGGTTACAAGATCGCTGTCGTCGGCGCCACGGGCAATGTGGGCCGCGAAATGATGACGATCCTCGCCGAGCGCGCCTTTCCGGCCGATGAGGTCGTGGCGCTCGCGTCGCGCCGGAGCGTCGGCCACGAGGTCAGCTTCGGGGAAAAGACCCTGAAAGTGAAGGCCCTCGATTACTTCGATTTTTCGGACACCGACATCTGCCTGATGTCGGCCGGCGGAACGATATCGAAGGAATGGTCGCCCAAAATCGCCGCGCAAGGGGTCGTCGTCATCGATAATTCCTCGGCCTGGCGCTACGACAGCGACGTGCCGCTCATCGTGCCGGAGGTGAATGCCGATGCGGTCAAGGGCTTCAGAAAGCGCAACATCATCGCCAACCCGAATTGCTCGACGGCGCAGCTCGTCGTCGCGCTGAAGCCCCTCCATGACGCGGCGACGATCAAGCGCGTGGTGGTCTCGACCTATCAATCGGTCTCCGGCGCCGGCAAGGACGCGATGGACGAGCTCTTCGAGCAGACGCGCGCCGTGTTCACGGCAAGCGAGGTGAAGACGGGCAAGTTCCCGAAGCGCATCGCCTTCAACGTCATCCCGCATATCGATGTCTTCATGGAGGACGGCTCCACGAAGGAAGAGTGGAAGATGATGGTGGAGACGAAGAAGATCCTCGATCCCAAGATCAAGCTGCACGCGACCTGCGTGCGCGTGCCGGTCTTCATCGGTCATTCGGAAGCCGTGAATGTTGAGTTCGAGCGTCCGATCACGGTGGAGGAGGCACGCGAGGTGCTGCGCTCGGCGCCAGGCATCCTCATCGTCGATAAGCACGAGCCGGGCGGCTACGTGACGCCGCATGAGGCGGCGGGCGAGGACGCGACCTATGTGTCGCGCCTGCGCGAGGACCCGACCGTCGAGAACGGCCTCGCCTTCTGGTGCGTCTCCGACAATCTGCGCAAGGGCGCCGCGCTCAACGCCGTGCAGATCGCCGAGGTGCTCATCAATCGCGGCCTGATCACCGAGAAGAAGAAGGCGGCGTGAACGAATAAGGGCGCCGACAACGGCGCCCTTCCCTCCATTCCCCGGCTTAGGGCGGGGATCGCTATTCCATGCTACTCCTGCTTGAGGATCGCGCGGTCGGCGCTCCACGCGCCGCCGCCCGCGAACACCAGGTAGAAGAAGAGGAAGCAATAAAGCAGGGCGGAAAGGCCGCCATTCTGTCCAGGGAAGAAGGAACGGGGGAAATAAACCATGAAATAGGCGACCGCCATGTCGCCCGAAAGAATGAAGGCCACGACGCGCGTAAAAGCTCCGATGAGCAGGAGGAACCCGCCTACGATCTCGATGACGCCTTGGACGTAATAAATCGGCGTCATGTCGACATGTGCTGGACCCGGAAAATCAAAATATTTTTCCAGGCCGAATTCGAAGAAGCTCGCCGCCACGACGATGCGAACGATGCTGAGCACGTAAGGCGCGTATTTCTGCAAGCTCGCAAAAGGTGACGTCATGGCGGCGCTCCCATGAAGCGGCTTCTAGCCCTGGTGCATGATTTTTCGATCGACGCTCCAAGAGCCTCCACCGACAAAGACGATATAGAAGAAGACGAAGCAATAGAGAATGGCCGCATCGCCGCCGTTGAGCGCGGGAAAGAAGGATTTCGGCAGATGCTGCGTGAAATAGGCGACCGCCATGTCACCCGCGAGGATGAAAGCGACCGGCCGCGTAAAGAGCCCGAGCGCCAGAAGGATGCCCCCCGCGATCTCGATCACACCTTGGACGTAGTGGAGAGCGTCGCCCGGAGGAGTGGCCGACGGGAAGCCGAAATATTTCTGCAAGCCATGCTCGAGGAAGCAAAGCGCCGCGATGATCCGCACGACGCTGAGGATCTGAGGCGACCACTTTTCCCAGCTTTCGAATAAGGACGTCATGATGATGATGCTCCGTTAAAGCTCCGGCCAGAGCATGACCTCTCGCTCCCGGCCCCCGACCACTTCGGTCTAATCGTTCACCCCTCTTCCATGTTCGCATCGCTTTCCACCATGACTCCAAACACGATTGCGTGACCGGCTAACGCTAATGAGCCTACGGGACATCGGCCAACGGCGTATGAGGCGCGGACGCCCGGCGCCTGTCATCGCAGGGAAAACCCAGCTATTCAGTTTCGCGCTTGCGGGGCTCGAGATGCGAAAGGTATGCGATGTCGACACATGAGCTCGTGACATTCAGCATCGAGGGCAAGGTCGCGCTCATCGGGCTCGACCGGTCCGAAAAGCGCAATGCCATCAACGATGCGGTGATCGCCGCCATCGAGACGGCGGTTGAGCGCGCTCAGCAAGAGGCGCGCGCCATCGTGCTTTACGGCAATGGCCCCTGCTTTTGCTCAGGCCTCGATCTCGTGGAGCACGAGACGCGGCCGGCCGAGGAGGTGTTCCACCATTCGCGCAGCTGGCACCGCGCTTTCCGAAAGCTTCGGCACGGGCGCGTTGCGGCGATTGCCGCTCTTCACGGCGCGACGATCGGGGGTGGGCTCGAGCTCGCCGCTTCCTGCCATTTGCGCGTCGCTGATCGCTCCACCTTCTTCGCGCTCCCGGAAGGCTCGCGCGGCATCTATGTCGGGGGCGGAGCCTCCGTGCATGTGGCGCGTCTGATCGGCGTTTCGCGCATGGCCGACATGATGCTCACCGGTCGCGTGCTCGACGCGGCGACCGGGGAACGGATCGGCCTCGTGAACTATCTGGTCGGCGAGGGCGAAGCGAGGAACAAGGCGCTCGAGCTCGCAGAGAGGATCGCCGTGGCCGCGCCGCTCACCGTGCTCGGCGTCCTCCAGGCGCTGCCGCGCATCCAGGATATGAGCGAGGACGACGGGCTCTTCGTCGAAAGCCTGATGGCGGCCCTTTCCCAAACGGGCCCGGAGGCCGCCCAACGCCTCGCCGAATTCGCGCAAAAGCGCGCCGCCAAGGTGAAAGGTCCGAAATGATCGTGGCGCTGCCCGTTTCGCGGCCTTTGCGCGGAAGAATAGGACGCCCTTCCTTCTCCCGCCCTTTGCGGGAGAAGGTGCCGAGGCGAAGCCGAGGCGGATGAGGGCGTTTGGGCATTCGACGGCGCCAAAGTTCCCCATGCATTTGAGGCAAGCGCGAATTCGTGAACGTGTCCCGGCGACCCCTCATCCGCCTTCCGCTACGCGGAAGGCACCTTCTCCCGCGCGAAGAGCGCTGGAGAAGGGAGCACCCCTCCTTCGCCCGCAAACGGGAGAAGGATGGCGCCCTACGTTCGCCCGCGAAACGGTGAGAGAGTACGGATTTGCCGGTTTTTTCGTGGTGTGCTTTGGGACGGCCCGGGCTATCCGCGCGAGGTCCTCACATCAGCCGCGTTGCTCGCCGGCCGGAGAGGTCCGCGCCATGAGGCAAGAGACGAACGAGATGTCCGCGATCGACGCCATGCTGAGCGAGGAATTCGGCGATATCGCCCACATCGTTCATCTGCACGCGCAGGAACGCCCCGATCACGCGGCGCTCATCCAGGGCGAGTCATGCTGGAGCTATGGCGCGCTCGACGCCGTCATGGACCGGGTGGCGGCGGCTTTGCGGCGCGACGGCGTCCGTCCCGGAGAGGCGATTGCGATCTCGGCCGGCACCTCGATCGAATATGCGGCCGTTTTCCTCGGCGCCTTGCGCGCCGGCGTCGCGGTTTCACCGCTTGCCCCCTCGTCGACGCCCGCCTCGCTCAAGGCGATGATCGAGGATTGCGGCGCGAGGCTGTTGTTCCTCGACCGGGCGAGCGCGGAGAGCTTGGCGAAGGCGGGCCCGCTCGGGCGCCGCAACCTCAAGCGCGTGGCGCTCGACCACTTCGACGCGGGCGATGATTTCGAGGATTGGCTTGCGCCGCCGGGCACGAAGCCTCTCCCGGTCGCGATCGCGCCCGATGCACCCTTCAACATCATCTACTCCTCGGGCACGACGGGCACGCCGAAGGGCATCGTCCAGCCGCATCGCATGCGCTGGGCGCAGGTGCAGCGGGCGAAGACCTTTCTCTACGGCCGCGACGCGGTCACGCTCGTCTCGACGCCGCTCTACTCGAACACCACGCTCGTCGCCTTTTTCCCCACCATCGTGCACGGCGGGACCCTGGTGCTCATGTCGAAATTCGACGCTGCCGAATTCCTCACCCTTGCGGCGAAGCACCGCGCCACCCACGCCATGCTGGTGCCGGTGCAATATCGGCGCCTCATGGAGCATCCGGATTTCGACCGCTACGATCTTACGAGCTTCAAGATGAAATCCTGCACCAGCGCGCCTTTCCCCGCCGCCTTGAAGGCCGAGGTGCTGAGGCGCTGGCCGGGCGGCCTTGCCGAGGTGTGGGGCATGACGGAAGGCGGCGGCTCGACACTGCTCTTCGCGCATGAATGGCCGCGGAAGCTTCACACGATCGGGCGCCCTTCGCCCGGCAACGACATCCGCCTCATCGACGATCAAGGCCGCGAGGTCGCGCAAGGCGAGCTCGGCGAGATCGTCGGCCATTCGCCCGCGATGATGAGCGGCTACCACAATCAGCCGCAGATGAGCGCCGAGGCGGAATGGCGTGATGCCGAGGGCAAGCGCTTCATCCGCACCGGCGACATCGCGCGCTTCGACGAGGACGGCTTTTTGATCCTGGTCGACCGCAAGAAGGACATGATCATCTCGGGCGGCTTCAACATCTATCCGGGCGATCTCGAAGCGGCGCTCGCCGCGCATGAGGCCGTCGCCGAGGCCGCGGTGATCGGGGTCGCGTCGGAGCGCTGGGGGGAGACCCCCGTCGGTTTCGTCGCGCTCAACCCTGGCGCCGAGGTCACGCCGGCGGCGCTTCGCGAATTCGCCAATGCGCGGCTCGGCAAGACGCAGCGGCTCGCCGCGGTCGAAATCCTCGATCAGCTCCCGCGCAGCGCCATCGGCAAGGTGCTCAAGCGCGAATTGCGCGAGCGGTATTCCAAGATGAGCGTGAAGGACGAGGCTGCGCCGGCGTGAAGCTTCCTTCAGCCGCCTTGCGTCACACTTGCGACGGCAAAAGCCCGTCCGCCACGACGATCTTGCGCCGGACGAGATCGACATGGGGCACAAAGGCTTCGGCAAAGGGAAGAAACTCGGTTCGCGTCGTGCCTTGAAGCGCGACCTCGAGAAGATCGCCCGCGCCGAAATTCTGCACCGCGACCACCTTGCCGATCATTTCGCCGCCGTGCTCGACGCGGCAGCCGATGAGGTCGGCATGCAGGAACTCGGTCTCGGCGAGGCCTTCGGCCACAAGGTCGCGCGCCACATGGAGCTTCGTGCCGGCCAGGGCCTCGGCCGCCTCGCGGCTCGCAACACCGGTGAGGCGCGCCACGAAAATATCGGGCGCCCCGCTCGGCCGGAGCGCGGATATGGTGAGAGAACGCGCGGTGCCTTCAGTCACGAGCGGCGAATAATCGGCGATCCGCGGCGGGGGAGCCGCGAAGGAGCGTAAGCGCACCTCCCCCTTCACGCCATGCGCGCCGAGTATTTCACCGATCCGCAGCAGCGGGCTTCCTTCCGGAGGGCCGGAAGGCGGTGCCATCAGGGTGGGCTCAGGCGCGGGCCGGCTGCTTGACCGTGATGCCCTTCTCGGCGAGGTGCGATTGCAGCTCGCCCGACTGAAACATCTCGCGGATGATGTCGCAGCCGCCCACGAACTCGCCCTTGACGTAAAGTTGCGGGATGGTCGGCCAATTCGAATAGGTTTTGATGCCCTGGCGCAGATTGTCGTCCTCGAGCACGTTCACGCCCTTGAAGGGCACGCCGACGTAATCGAGGATCTGCACTACTTGGCCGGAGAAGCCGCACATCGGGAATTGCGGCGTGCCTTTCATGAAAAGCACGACGTCATTCGACTTCACTTCCTTGTCGATCAGAGCGTGGGCGTCGGTCATGGTCTCTACCTTCACGTCGGGACGGGACCCGATTGGGTTTAAGGAATCGCAGGCGCTTCCCTTCAAATATCGTGCGGCACGGTCGTCAGCGCAAGCGCGTGCAAGGCGCCCCCCATGCGGCCTTGCAGCGCGCCATAGACGAGCTGATGCTGCTGCACGCGCGTCTTGCCCTTGAAGGCGGCCGATTTCACCGTAGCGGCGTAATGGTCGCCGTCGCCGGCAAGGTCCTTGATCTCGACCTCGGCATCGGGGAGCGCCTCCTTGATCAGCGCCTCGATCTCGGCCTTTTGCATGGGCATCGCAGTCGCGTCTCCGAAAGGGTCGGCGAGGACGAAACGTCCTCGAAACTCAAAGCCTACCTATCATTGGGCGGCCATCCACGCCTAATCGCGTCTCGCGTCAAGATTAGGGACGCGCGGGAGCAGGATACGGTGACGCACCGTTTTTTGCGGGACGATCGCGTCGGAATCCTTCGCATTTGAAAGAAGTGCCTGAACGGCGCCGATCAATGAGTGACGGTACCGCCCATGAAGCGCGGCAACCAGCTCTCATGCGCCTCGCGCAAGGAGGCGACCGGCACCGGCGCTTCGCCAGGGATGGCGATCTCAGACCCTGAGACCGTGCCCAGGATGGTGAGGACGACACCGTCCGCGAGGGCGAGCTCCAGGACATGGTCGAGCTTTTGCGGATCGACCGTCACGAGATAGCGCGCCTGATCCTCTCCGAAGAGCGCCGCATGGGCGTCGGTCTCGCCGGGCAGGCGCGTGATCTTCGCGCCGAGGCCGCCGGCCATCGCCATTTCGGCGAGCGCCACCAGGAAGCCGCCGTCCGACAGATCGTGCACGGCGGTCACCTCGCCAGCCGCGATCAGGGCGCGGACGAAATCGCCGTTGCGCCGCTCGACGGGAAGCTCGACGGGCGGCGGCGCGCCCTCGATGCGCCCGCAAATCTCGCGCAGATAGACGGATTGGCCGATCCAGCCATAGGTCTCGCCGATCAAGAGGATCAGATCGCCTTCGCGCCTGAAAGCAAGCGTCGCATGGCGCGTCACATCGGTGAGAAGGCCGACACCACCGATGGTGGGCGTCGGCAGGATCGAGCGGCCGTGCGTTTCGTTGTAGAGCGAGACATTGCCCGAGACGACCGGGAAATCGAGCGCGCGGCAGGCTTCCGCGATGCCGCGCAGCGCCTCGACGAATTGCCCCATCACCTCGGGCCGTTCCGGATTGCCGAAATTGAGGTTGTCGGTGAGGGCCAGCGGAAGCGCGCCGACCGCGGTGAGATTGCGCCAGGCTTCGGCGACCGCCTGCTTGCCGCCCTCGAAAGCATCGGCCGCCACATAGCGGGGCGTCACATCGCAAGTGAGCGCCAGCGCCTTCGGCCCGTCGCCCACGCGCACGATCGCCGCGTCGCCGCCCGGCGGCTGCACCGTGTTGCCGAGGATGAGATGATCGTATTGCTCCCAGACCCAGCGCTTCGAGCAAAGATCGGGCGAGCCGAGGAGGCGCAAAAGCGCCTCCATGTTCGCTGAGGGCGGCTCGATGTCCGTCGATTCGACAGCCTCGGGCGCGGCGGGCTTGACGAAAGGCCGATCGTAGACCGGCGCCTCGTCGCCGAGCTCCTTGATCGGCATGTCGGCCATCACCTCACCATGGTGCTTCACGACGAAGCGGCGGCTGTCGGTGGTGCGCCCGATCACGGCGAAATCGAGCCCCCATTTGCGGAAGACCGATTTTGCCTCCTCCTCCTTGCCGGGCCGAAGCACCATCAGCATGCGCTCCTGGCTTTCGGACAGCATCATCTCATAGGCCGTCATGCCGGCCTCCCGGCACGGCACCTTGTCGAGGTCGAGCTCGACGCCGAGATCGCCCTTGGCGCCCATCTCGACCGCCGAGCAGGTGAGGCCCGCCGCCCCCATGTCCTGAATGGCGATCACGCAACCCTTCGCCATGATCTCGAGACAGGCTTCGAGCAGAAGCTTCTCGGCGAAAGGGTCGCCGACCTGCACGGTCGGGCGCTTCTCATGCGCATCGGCGCCGAACACATTTGACGCCATGGTGGCGCCGTGGATGCCGTCGCGCCCCGTCTTCGAGCCGAGATAGACGATCGGATTGCCCACGCCGGAAGCGGCGGCATAAAAGATCTCATCCTTGCGCGCGAGGCCGACCGCCATGGCGTTGACCAGGATGTTGCCGTCATAGGAGGGGTCGAAACCCATTTGCCCCCCGACGGTCGGCACGCCGAAGGAATTGCCGTAACCCCCGATGCCGGCGACGACGCCCGAGACGAGATGGCGGGTGCGCGGATGGTCCGGAGCGCCAAAGCGCAGCGCGTTCAAGGCGGCGATCGGGCGCGCCCCCATGGTGAACACGTCCCGCAATATGCCGCCCACACCGGTCGCCGCGCCCTGATAAGGCTCGATGAAGGAGGGATGGTTGTGGCTCTCCATCTTGAAGATCACGGCCTCGCCGTCCCCGATGTCGATGACGCCGGCATTCTCGCCGGGACCTTGAATCACGCAGGCGCCCGTGGTCGGCAATTTGCGCAGATGGATACGCGAGGATTTGTAAGAGCAATGCTCGTTCCACATCGCCGAGACGATGCCGAGCTCGGTCAAGCTCGGCTCGCGCCCGAGAAGCGCGAGGAGACGCTGATATTCATCGGGCTTGAGCCCATGCTCGGCGACGAGCTCCGGCGTGATGGCGATATCGTTCTTGAGCACAAGCGGGTCCGCTGATTCCAAATTGGGGGTCGGGCGCGTGTGTCGGTTAGCACGCTCTTCGTCGGGACAAAACAGGGGCGGGATACTGGCAGCCTGCATTCGTTCCAACGATTCGGGCGTCCCTTGGTTGCCTGCAGACCTCCTTGGAGAACCCCGCCATTTGTCCCGCCTTCTTGCGCTGCCACCCTCCAAGTCCCGTGGTTGACTTGTCCGGCGTTTTACCGTACTTCTAGCGAGAAAATGGGAGGTTGCACGATGCCTCGAAAATCAGCCCGCACGGCTCGTATAGAAGCGCGCATCGCTCCCGATATGCTCGCGGTCGTCAAGCGCGCGGCTGAAATTCAGGGACGCAGCATCAGCGATTTTGTCGTGAGCGCTGCGCAGGATGCCGCGAATCGAACGATTGGCGAAACGGAAATCGTACGGCTCTCGGTGGCCGGCCAGCGCGCGTTCGCGGAAGCGATCATTGATCCGCCCGCTGCGACCGCGGGCTTGCGAAAAGCACTCGCGAATCATCGCCGTCTTGTTCGACAGGCGCGGTGACGAGGTTCGTCACAGAAGCGCTCACGCGTGAGCATGGTCGCAGCTCGTTTCGGTCCGGCGTCGATGCGCTCGATCGTTATTTACGGGAACTGGCGCTTCAGGATATCAAACGCCGAATAGCCGGATGTTTTGTGGCGCTCGATGACGCGGGCGAAGTCGCGGGGTTTTACACGCTCGCTGCAACGAGCGTGCCATTGGATTCGTTGCCGGCCGATCTGACGAAGCGACTGCCGCGCTATCCGGTCGTTCCCGCCATGCTTTTGGGGCGGCTGGCGATCGCGACCAAGCATCAAGGTAAAGGCCTTGGCCGCGCGCTTGTCGCCGACGCTCTGATGCGCACAGTCAGTTTCGGGATCGGAGCGTTTGCCCTCATCGTCGACGCCAAGGATAAGCGGGCAATCACCTTCTACGAAACTATGGGCTTCACTCTGATCCCCGACGAAACGCGTCGCCTGTTCTTGCCGATCGCGACCGCGTCGCGGGCGAAGGCGCGCGAGAAGAAATCCGATTAGAGCACCCTGCCGCTCTGCAGGCGCGACAGGCCCGCCCGCGCCATGGCGTTGCCATTATCCAAATTCTGCGCCTGCTGGTAGGATTCGATCGCCTCGGTCTTGTGTCCGAGCTTCTCGTCGGCGAGCCCTCTTCCGGCCCAGGCATCGGCATTCTTGTTGTCGACATTGAGCGCGGCGTTGAAATCGTCGAGCGCCATTTGATATTGGCCGATCGCCAGATAGCTTTGGCCGCGCGCCTGATAAGGGGGAGCCGCGAAGGGGTTGCGATCGATCGCGGCGCCGAAATCGGAGATCGCCGCCTGGTGATTCCCCTGCCGCTGACGGATCAAGCCCCGCGCATGGAGGGCCTCGGCCGATTCCGGCGCGAAGCGGATCGCCTGATCGAGATCCGCGAGAGCTTCGTCGAAAGCGCCCTGGGCGCGCTCGAGATTGCCGCGGCCGAGATAAGCGGGGCCATAGCTCGGATTGGCCGCGATGGCGTGGTTGAAATCGGTGAGCGCGGCATCGTTGCGGTTCGTCTGGCGATACGCCAGGGCGCGATTGGTCAAGGCGGGGGCGAAATCGGGCTGGAGCTGGATCGCCTTGGTGAAATCGGCGACTGCCTCGCTGAAATGCCCGGTCTTGGCATAGGCGGCGCCGCGCGTGTTGTAGGCCTGGGCATCATTCGGGTTGCGCGCGATGATGGCGCTGAGCGAGGACAGGTTGGCGGAGGTGACGGCGGGGTCTTCCTTGTTCACCACCGCGACGCCCGGATCGCGGGGGGCGACGGTGTCGCATCCCGTCAACGCCAAGACGAGCGCCATTACACTCGAGGCGCGATGCCGGCCGTGAAAGAATTTCGTTCGTGGGCCGATCAATCCCATGCCGTGCCGCGCTCCCCGAATCCGCATGAGCCCCGAAGCCTTAAGTGAAACTAGAGGCGATCGCCTCAAAGAGACGGACAGGCCGCCGAGCGGCGGGGCCATCTCTTCTTTGCTCGGAAAGGGCGCAAAGGCTTCCGCCACCCGCGTTGCACCGCGAAGCCGCCGGGACAACAGGCGTCAGCGAACCGGCTTCGCCTTCACGGGCAAGAGGCCGTCGCGCTGCGCGCGCTTGCGTGCGACCTTGCGGGCTCGGCGGACCGCTTCGGCCTTCTCGCGGGCTCGCTTCTCGGAGGGCTTCTCGTAATGGTCGCGAAGCTTCATTTCGCGAAAGACACCCTCGCGCTGCAACTTCTTCTTGAGCGCCCGAAGGGCCTGATCGACATTGTTGTCGCGAACGAGAACCTGCACGTCTTGTCCTTGCCGAAACGAGTTGAGCCGTTACAACCGTCAAGCCGAACCCATCCCGCCCATCCAGCGAAACGCCCATCCAGCGAAACGCCCATGCCGCGAAACTTGGCTCGGCAAAGCCTATGCCCGGCAAAGCGCCGTCATCGCCCAGGCGACGATTGAAATTCGAGCCGCGCTGTAGCCGAAATTGGCGCTTATGTCCATTGCCGAATACGCTCGACCGCGCCCGAGGCGAGCTCCTTCGGTTCCCACGAATTTTCCTTCGTCCGTTTTGCGTGCGATGGCGCGTGGGCTTTCGCCTGAGCCGGCAAGGCACAGCGCTTCCTCGGCCACGCCGACGTCTCGATCCTCGCGGCGCTGGAAGAGGCGGTGAAGGCCTGCCTGAATGGGTCCGAAGCGAGAGGGCGCCGGGCGTGATCTTTCGGCCCAATTCTTCCGGCTGATTCGACTCCAACTCCCACTTCCCCTAATTTCGCGCCGAAGAGCGGATCGGGCTTGCGAAGCCGCAAGCGCTCGAGCGTTCATCGCGGCCCCGAGATTGGCTGTCTGGCCTTAGGCCCATTGGGCGATATCGCCTTTGATTGCAGAGACTTCCCCTCAGCGACATGCTATGTGCCGTAGGGGAGGCAGCGGGTGCTGATGCGAAACGAGGAAAATCAGGAAGCTTCCTTCGACGAGAGGGAGGAACTCGTCGGGCGAGCGAGCCAGGAGACTGCGGTCTCCGTGCGGCCGACGGGCCACGAAGCCGCATCGCCAAAACCCGCGCCCGTGAAACGCGCCCACAGCACCCTGGCGATCGTGTCCTATGTGCTTTCGGCCGCGGCCGTCGTCGCCGCCTTCGGCTTCTTGCTCGCCGCTGGATTGAGCGGCCGTTTTTCTTTGGCGGCTCAGGACCAGGCGAACCGATCCGCCACGGCCCCGGTGCAGACGGCGAGCACCGAGCCGGCCGCGAGCAACCAACCTCCCTCCGCCGCCGCGCCCGCCGAGGCCGTGCCCGTGCTCACGAGCGTGAGCGAGAAACGTCCGGTGCCGATCACGGCGGAGGCGGTGGGCAGGGTGGAGTCCATGGCCTCGATCACGGTGCGCACGCGCGTCGACGGCCAGATCGCCAAGGTCTTCTTCCGGGATGGACAGGCGGTTCGGGAGGGGGATGTGCTCTATGAGCTCGATGCCCGCCAGATCGATGCCCAGATCCGCCAGGCGGAAGCCATTGTCGCCAAGGACCAGTCGCAGATCGTTCAGACGAAGCGCGACTTTTCGCGCAACGACACGCTCGCCAAGATGAATGCGGGCTCGATCCTCAATCTGCAGAACGCCCAGACGGCCGAAGCGCTCGCCGAGGCGAGCCTGCTCGCCGACCAGGCCGCGCTCGACAATCTGCGGGTGCAGCGCAGCTATTACACCATCACCTCGCCGGTGGCGGGCCGCGTCGGCATCGGCCTCCAGCGCGAAGGCAGCGCCATTCGCACCGGCGATACGAGCGGCACGCTCGTCACCGTGAACCAGATCCGGCCGATCTATGTGAATTTCTCCCTGCCGCAGAACTTGTTCTCGAGCCTGCAGAGCGCGAATGGGCGCGGCGGCGCGCCGGTCCTGGCGATCGTGCAGGGAAGCGACGTCTCGGCGGAAGGCAAGGTCGCCGCGATCGACAATTCGGTCGATTCGACCTCGGGGAACATCGGCGTGAGAGCGATGTTCGACAACGCCGACGAGGGGCTTTGGCCGGGGCTCTTGTGCAATGTGACCGTCACCCTCGGGCGGGACGAGGAGACGGTCATCGTGCCGCGCAACGCGGTGCAAAGCTCCCAGGACGGCAATATCGTCTTCGTCATCGAGCATGGTGTGGCCAGGGTGAAGCCCGTGACGGTCGACCGTTTCGAGGGCGCGACGGCGGTCATCTCGACGGGCCTCAGAGGCGGCGAAACGGTCGTCACGGACGGGCAGCTTCGCCTCACCGACGGGACGCCCGTGAGCACCCTTCAGGACAAGCGCCGGGGAGGGGGCTAAGCCATGAACATCTCGGAGCTGTGCATCCGCCGTCCGGTGATGACGACGCTGGTCATGCTCTCCTTCGTGATTTTCGGCGCCTTCGCTTTCCGCCAGCTTCCGGTGGCGGCCCTGCCCAATGTCGATTTCCCGACGATCTCGGTTTACGCGAGCTTGCCGGGCGCCAGCGCCGAGACCATGGCGTCTTCGGTCGCCGCGCCCCTCGAGCGCCAATTCGCCACGATCTCCGGCGTCTCCTCGATGACCTCGAGCTCCTCGATCGGGGCGACGCAGATCGTCTTGCAGTTCTCGCTCGACCGCAACATCGACGGAGCCGCGCTCGACGTGCAATCGGCGATCTCGACCGCGGCGCGCAAATTGCCGCCCGAGCTTCCGCAGCCCCCTTCGTTCAGCAAGGTGAACCCCGGCGATTTCGCTGTCCTCTTCCTATCGCTCACCTCCGCGACCCTGCCCCTCACGACCGTCAACGATTATGCCGAGACGGTGCTGCAGCAGCAGATCTCGCAGCTTCCCGGCGTGTCGCAGGTGCAGATTTTCGGCATCCAACGCTTCGCCGTGCGTATCCATGTCGATCCGGACGCCGTGGCGGCGCGCGGCTTGACGCTCGACGACGTGAAGAATGCCGTCTCCGCCGCGAACTCCAACACGCCGGTCGGAGAGATGCGGGGCGACAAGCAGCGCATCACGCTCGAGACCGACGGACAATTGCTGCATGCGGCGGACTATTCGAACATCGTGATCGCGGTCCACAACGGGCAGCCGATCCGCTTGCGCGATGTCGGGGTCGCCGTCGACGGCATCGAAAACGATCAGAACGCCGCCTGGTTCGGCAACACCCGATCGATCCAAGTCGCGATCTACCGTCAATCGGATGCCAACACGATCGATGTGGTCGACCAGGTCAAGAACCACCTCGGCGCCTATCGGGCGCAGCTTCCTCCGTCGGTGAAGCTGAACGTGTTGCTCGACCGCTCGGTCCCGATCCGCAACGCGGTCGGGGATGTCGAGAAGACGCTCGGCATCGCCATCGTCCTCGTCATCATCGTCATCTTCCTGTTCCTCAAGCGCCTGTCGGCGACCGTGATCCCGGCGCTCGCGCTTCCCATTTCGCTCGTCGGCACTTTCGCCGCGATGCATGTGCTCGGCTACTCGATCGACAACATCTCCCTCCTCGCCTTGACGCTGAGCGTCGGCTTCGTGGTCGACGACGCCATCGTGATGCTCGAGAACATCGTCCGCCACATCGAGCAAGGCGAGAAACCCTTCGTGGCCGCGCTCAAGGGCTCGCGTGAGATCGGCTTCACCATTCTTTCGATCACCATGTCGCTCGTGGCGGTGTTCATTCCGGTGTTCTTCATGGGCGGCATCGTAGGGCGCGTCTTCCGCGAGTTCGCCGGCACGATCTCGATCGCCATCCTGGTGTCTGGCCTCGTTTCGCTCACGCTGACGCCGATGGTGTGCGCACGCGTGCTGCGGCCCGAGCGTCATGGCGCGGAGGCAAACTGGTTCGAGCGCGGGGTCGATGCGGTGTTCGGCGCCATGCAGAATGCCTATCGGGTCACGCTCAGGCTTGCTCTCAAGGCGCGCTTCCTCATGCTGCTCGTGACCTTCGCGACGCTCGCGATCAGCGTGAAGCTCTACCTCGACGTGCCGAAGGGCTTTTTCCCGCTCGAGGACACCGGCTTCATTCGCGGCATTTCGGAAGCCGCGGCCGACACCTCATTCCAGGCGATGGCGGCGCGCCAGCAAGCGCTCGCCGATGTCATCCGCAAGGACCCGGCCGTCGATTACTACATCTCGGTGATCGGCTTTTTGACCACCAACCAGGGCTTCTTCTTCGTCGCGCTCAAGCCGCGCGCCGAACGCGACAGCGTGTTCCAGGTGATGGCGCGCCTGCGCCAGGCGAGCACTTCGGTGCCCGGGATCACCTTCGTCGCCCAGCCGGTGCAGAATCTCAACCTCACCGGCGGGCGCCCGTCGAAGGCGCTCTATCAATATATCGTGACGGGCCCCGATCTGAACCAGCTTTTCGGGCTCGCGCCGACGCTCCTCGAGAAGCTGCGCAAGATCCCGATCCTGCGCGACGTCGACATCGACCTGCAATTGCGCAACCCGCAGCGCACCATCAAGATCGACCGCGACCGCGCGGGCATTCTCGGCGTGACGGCCGATCAGATCCGCAACGCGCTCTACAACGCCTTCGGCACGCGCCAGATTTCGACGATCTACACGCCGTCGAACGACTATCAGGTGATCATCCAGGCCAAGGAGGACTTCCAAGCCGACCCCACCGCGCTTTCGCGCGTCTATGTCACCTCGGCGAGCGGCCAGAACGTGCCGCTGAGCGCGGTGGCGACGATCGTGCCCTCCGTCGGCCCGCTCACCGTGAACCGGCAGAGCCAATTGCCGGCGGTCGCCTTCTCCTTCAACCTCGGCGACGGCATCGCGCTCGGCCAGGCGATCGCCGCGATCCGCGCCGCCGAGCGCGACATCAATATGCCGGCGACGGTGTCGACAGTGTTCACCGGCTCGGCGCAGCTCTTCCAGGAGGCGCTTGCCGGACAAGGGCTTCTGCTCTTGGCGGCGGTGATCGTGATCTACATGGTTCTCGGCATTCTCTATGAGAGCTTCATCCACCCGATCACGATCCTTTCCGGCCTGCCTTCGGCGGGCCTCGGCGCGGTGATGTCGCTCGAGCTCTTCGGCCTCGACCTTTCGGTCATCGCCATCATCGGCGTGCTCATGCTGATCGGCATCGTGAAGAAGAATGCCATCATGATGATCGATGTCGCGATCACGCGACGCCGGAGCGGCATTCCGGCCGTGGAAGCGATCCAGGAAGCCTGCATGCTGCGCTTTCGCCCGATCATGATGACGACCTTCGCGGCGCTTTGCGGCGTCATGCCGATCGCGGTCGGCGGGGGCGCGGGCTCGGAGCTTCGCCAGCCGCTCGGCATCGCGGTGGTCGGCGGTCTCGCGGTCTCGCAATTGCTCACGCTTTACATCACGCCCGTGATCTATGTGTATCTCGACAAGATCGAGCAATGGATCGCGGGCGCGGAAGAAAAGCGCGTGCGCGAGGCGGAAGGCGAATTGGCCGAGCCGGCGCCTTTGCCTTCGCCCGCCTCGCTCGCCTCAGCCGCCGAGTAGGAGAGGGCCGCGGCCTCCGTCCGGGTGGGCCGTCCCGAACCTAATCGACGCTCATCATCGCCTTGGCTTCGTCCCGCAAGGCGGCGCGAGAGGCATCGCGCGAATAGAACATATGGCCTCCGGGATAGACGACGAGGCGTACCCGATCCGGCGAGCCGTAACGGGGGAGCTGATCGAGCTCCATCTTCGAGCCGAAATAGGGGGTGACGAGGTCGAACAAGCCGTGGGCGACGAGCACCTTGAGCTTGGGATCGAGCGCCAGAGCCTCGCGAAGCTGCGTCAGCGATTCGGGTGGGTTGAGGCCGCCGCCCCAATTCCATGAGCGGTTCACGGCGTCGCTCAAGAGCTCATAATGCCCGTCGGGCTTCCAATCGAGCCGATGCTCATAAAGATCGACCATGGCGCTCGTCATCGGCGCGCTCAGCGCATCGATGAGCGGGTCCTGGAAACGGCTGAAGTAGGAGTCGGGGAAGGGATCATAACCGGTGACGGTGGCGTCATAGGCGCTGGTCACCTTGGCCTGCCGCCGGTCGAGCTCGCGCCGGAAGGCTTCGGCGGGAATTTGCGCCCCAAGACGGCGCACGAAAATTGGATCGAGCCCGATGAGGGACGCGACCTTGTCGCTCAGCCGGTCGAGCGCTTGCGGGTCGCTCTGGCCTTTCAGCTCGTCGATGAGGAAATCCGACGCGGCGTAGCGCTCGACATCCTGCACATCGGCGCGGGTCACGGGGCCTTTCGTCTCGCGCATCACGGCCGCCATGCTGGGAAGGCTCGCGACATATTGCAGAAGGCTCGAGCCCCGGAATTCGCGGAAGTCGAGGAGAGGCGAAACGAGAATCAGGCCGCTGATGCCGACCCCTTGTTCCTTCTGCAAGTTCCAGACGGTGCGCGGCCCCCTGATGCCGCCATAGCTCTCGCCCAGAATATATTTCGGCGAGAGCATGCGGTTCGCCTGCTCGAGCCAGCGCCTGATGGTGACGGCGACCGAGGCCGCGTCCCCGTCGACCGAGTAGAAGTACTTGCGCACCTCATCGCCCGTCGCGACGAAGCGGCTATAACCGGTGCCGGCAGGGTCGATGAAGACGAGATCGGTGAAATCGAGCCAGGTCTCGGCATTCGGAACGAGAACGGGAGGCGCTGAAGGAAAGGCCGCCTCGCTCGTCATCGACAAGCGCCAAGGCCCCGCATTGCCGCATTGAAGCCAGGCCGAGGCCGAGCCCGGCCCGCCATTGAAGACGAAGGTCACGGGCCGCGATTTCGCTTCCGCGCCGTCGAGCTGATAGGCCGTGTAGGCGATATCGGCCTGAGGCTCGCCCTTCCCGTCGTAAATCCTGATCGAGCCGGCGGTCGCGCTGAAATTGAGGGTGCGGCCCGGAAGGGTGAGCGATTGCTTCGTGGTGGAATCGGGCGGCAGGCGATGCTGCTCGCTTGCCTGGCTGGGCGCCGGGGCCGGGCCACGGCCTTGCCCCGGCTGTCCTTCCGGACGCTCGCCGGAAGGCGCGATGGCGGTCGCGGCCGAGCGGGGCGCGCCGGGCTTGGCCGCGGGCTCGCCTTCTTGCGCAACCGCCAGGGAGGTGAAGACGAGGAGGGCCGCGCTCGTGGCGGCCATGACGAGGCGTGGGACTCGCAGAAACAAACCCATGAAACTCTCCATCGCGCGCCCCGCAACGTCCGATACGTCAAGAATATCGCGCCTCGTCTCTCATCACCAGAGATCGTGACGCGATTATGAGGAAAGCGACGGCCTCGGGCGCTCGACCATCATTGCGCGGATTTTCGGTCGGCTTGCCGACATATTCGCAAGGGAAATGCGGATGACCGACATTGGGGAGCGCAAAATGCGCAAGACCGCCTTCGTCCTCTCGCTTCTCGCCGCGATGCTTGCCGCCATGCTTCCTGGGCGGAGCGCCTTAGCCCAATCCGCTTCGTCGCCACAATCCTCGACCCGTTCGCTTCTCACAGTCGAGGGAAACGGTCGAGCCGAGGCCAAGCCCGATTATGCGAGGCTCACTGTCGAGCTTCTCGCCAAGGCTCCGTCCATCGAGGGCGCGGTTGAGGCCAGCAAGACCCTCGTGCCGCGCGTCGACACGCTCCTCCAATCCCTGAAGAGCGAAGGCGTCGAGACCGAAAGCAGCCGCTTCTCGATTGGCGAATCGCCCCCGCCTCATCCGGCGCCCAACGGGCCGACGCCTCCACCTTCGTATACGGCGACGACAAGCTACAGCCTCAAGCTCGGAAGGATCGATCGGCTCAACGCCGTCATCGGCGAGCTTGCCTCGTCCGGGATCCTCGAGATGCGCACGGCCTCCTTCCACGTCACGGATGAGCATGTCCCCATGGACGAGGCGCGACGCGACGCGGTCGCGGATGCGAAGCGCCAAGCCGAGGTGCTCGCCGACGCGGCGGGCGTGAGGCTCGATGATCTTGCTTCGATCTCGGATGCGCGGGCTTCCCCGCAAGGTCAGGTCGCTTACGATCTTCCCTCGGTCGCACGCAAATATCTGCAGATCATCCCGCCAACGAAGCTCGAATACACCGCCTCGATCGTGATGAGCTGGCACATCTCGCCGAAGCCTTGAGAGCGCCTCGGAGGCGGCGCAAGGCCCTCATCTGCCGCTGTCGATGAGCGTCGAGACCACCTTCGCCGTATAGTCGACCATCGGGATGATGCGGGCATAATTCAGCCGCGTCGGGCCGATGACGCCGAGAACGCCCACGATCTTCTCATGGCCGATCTTGAAGGGGGCGGCGATCATGGTCGAGCCGGAGAGCGAGAACAGCTTGTTCTCCGAGCCGATGAAGATGCGCACGCCTTCGCCCTCCTCGGCGCGCGCCAGGAGATCGACAACCTCGCGCTGCGTCTCGAGATCGGTGAGAAGAAGGCGCACCCGCTCGAGGTCCTCGGTCGCCTTCAGATCCTCGAGGAGGTTCGCCTGGCCGCGCACGATCAATTGCCGGGTCTCGCCACCGCCCGCCCAGCTCGCGAGCCCGGCCTCGATCAGGCCGGCGGTGAGGGCGTCGATCTCGCGCTCGACGGCGGCGCGCGAGGATTGAAGCTCGGCGCGCAATTCCGCGAGCGTCTTGCCGAGAATGCGCGCGTTGAGGAAATTCGTCGCCTCGGTGAGCGCCGACGCCGGCAGGCCGGGCGGCAATGCGACGACCCGGTTCTCGACCGAGCCGTCGTCCGAGACGAGGACGACGAGGGCGCGGCGCGGCTCGAGCTGCACGAATTCCACATGCTTGAGCCGCGCGTTGTTCTTGGTGGTGACCACGACGCCGGCGCCGCGCGACAGGCCCGAGAGGAGCGAGGTCGCCTCGCGCAACACGGCATCGAGCGTGCGCCCTTCCGATTTCGCCTTCACCTCGGCGTCGATGCGCGCCCTGTCCTCGCTCGACAAATCGCCGACCTCGAGAAGCGCGTCGACGAAGAAGCGCATGCCGAGCTCGGTCGGCAGCCGGCCGGCGCTCGCATGCGGCGAATAGATGAGGCCCGTCGATTCGAGATCGGCCATGACGTTGCGCACGCTCGCGGGCGACAAGGCCATGGGAATGAGGCGCGACAGATTGCGCGAGCCGACGGGCTCGCCTGTCGCGAGATAGGCCTCGACGATCTGGCGGAAAATCTCGCGCGAACGCTCGTTGAGATCGACGATGGCGCGCGACGGTGGGAGCGGGCTAACCATCGATCCTCTCGCCCGCCGGCGCTCCGAAGCAGCGGTCGCGAAACTTGTGAAAATCGCCGCCGCTCATCGTCAATACGTCGCTCTTCCGCCCGAGAGATCGAAGACGGCGCCCGTCGTGAAGGAGCATTCCTCGCTCGCGAGCCAGGCGATCAAAGCCGCGATCTCCTCCACGAGGCCGAAGCGGCCGAGTGGGATCTTCGACAGCATGAAGTCGATATGCTCTTGCTTCATCTGGTCGAAGATCGCGGTCTTGACCGCGGCCGGCGTCACGCAATTGACGCGAATCCCGGTCTTCGCGAGTTCCTTGCCGAGCGATTTCGTGAGGCCGATCACCGCGGCCTTGCTGGCGCTATAGGCGGAGGCATTGGGGTTGCCTTCCTTGCCGGCGACCGAGGCGATGTTGACGATGCGTCCGTAATCCCTGGCGCGCATCGGGGTGAGCACGGCCTTGTTGCAATAAAAGAGCGCGTGCACATTGACGTCGAACACGCGCTTCCATTCATCGACCGGATATTCGGCAAGCGTCGCGTTCGGCCCGGTGATGCCGGCGCTCGTAACGAGGATGTCGATGCCGTCGAGTGCGTCCGCGGCCTCGCGCGCCGCACGATCGACGGCTGAAGGATCGGTGAGGTCGAGCGCGACGTGATGCGTCTTGCCGCCGAGCTCCGTCGCGGCCCGCTTCAGCCCCGCCGCGTCGCGATCCCAGAGCGACAAGCGCGCGCCTTCCGCGGCGAGGCGATGCGCGACGCCAAGTCCTATTCCCGACGCCGCGCCCGTGACTACCGCCACGCGGCCCTTGAAGCGCGCCCCATCACTCATGCTCTCTCTCCGGCCGATCTCTTCGAGGGCAGAACATAGGCCAAGGGCGCGCCCATCGCCAGAACGCGAGGATCAGGCTTTGCCTTCCCGCGATCGCCACTTATACATGACGCTATGGCGCGCGCTCGCGCAGGGGGCGAGTGAGCGCATCGAGGGCTTCTCGACAATCTCGCCCTCGAAGCCCTCGGGGTCGCTATGGCCCGTCCAGCACTCGATGCAAAGGAAGGGCGCGCCGGGCTTCGTCCACAGCGCGACATGGGGAAAATCCTCGACGGAAATCTCGATCGCCTGGCCGCGCCCGTTCACATAAGCCACATCGGTGCTCGCCGCATCGAGGAAGCAAAGCGCGTCATTCTCGAAGAGCCCGGGCGCAAGGCGCAATCTCCCGTTCTCGAGCGGCACCTTGCGAGAGGCCCGCGCGATCAGCCCGCCGGGTGCGATCCGAGGAACTTGTGGTGAGACACTTTTGTCGAACACGACCTCATGCTCTTCCGGCGAGCCGCCCGCCAAGGTGAAGACGAAGCCCGGGTGCAGGCCGAGCGCGTAGGGAAGCGCGCCGGCGCCAGGGTTGTGCACGGTGAAGTTCGCCGCAAGGCTCGTCGGCGAAAGCCTGTACTCGACCTCGAGCACGAACCCGAAAGGGTAAAGCGCGCGTGTTGCCGCATTGTCGGCAAGGCGCAGGCGCAGGCTCTCTGGCGAGCGCTCCGTGATCTCGAATTCCTGCGCCGAGGCAAAGCCGTGAAGACCGAGCGGATAGCGCTTCCCTTTGATCCGCATTTCGCCATTGCGCGTCCAGCCGACGACGGGAAACAAAATCGGGCTTTGTTTCGGCCACCAGGCCGGATCGCCTGGCCAGATCAGGGAATTCCCATCGACGCGCCAGTCTTGCGGTTCGGCTCCAAGCGTCGAGATCGCGGCGCGCGCCGAGCCGTTCGCGAGCTCCACCAGCGTCTGTTGCATCACGCGGCGAATTCCTGCACGACATGGCCCGGCGAGACCTCGCGGTAAAGGCGCGGCACCGGCACGTAATCGGCCGGTTTCATCGGGCTCGGCACCTCTTCGTTCGAAAGGCCACGCCTTATGGAGCGGCGCGCCGGATCGGGCGAGGGCACGGCCGCGACGAGCTTGCGCGTATAGGGATGGCGCGGGTTCTCGATGATGGCGACCCTTGGACCGATCTCGACGATCTCGCCGAGATACATCAC
>DASZIL010000130.1:0-2404 GCA_035949255.1 Beijerinckiaceae bacterium
TTCATGATAAGGTCGCTCCTGCGATACGATCGTTGAGGCGAATGGCCCCGATCGTGATCGAGGAGAGGAGCGATGCCTATTCTGGTGACCGGCGGTGCCGGCTACATCGGCAGCCATATGGTGCTCGAGCTCCTCGATGCCGGTGAAAAAGTGGTCGTTCTCGACGATCTCTCGACGGGTTTTGCTTCCGCCGTGCCCGACGGCGCAACTTTCATTCGCGGGGATGCCGGAGACCCCGCGCTTGTGTTGCGGCTCATCGCCGAGCACGCCATCAACGCGATCGCGCACTTCGCCGCGAAGATCGTGGTGTCCGAATCCGTGTCCGATCCGCTCGGCTATTATCTCGGCAACACGGTCAAGTCGCGCAACCTCATCGAAGCCGCCGTTCGCGGCGGGGTTCGTCATATGATCTTCTCCTCGACGGCCGCGGTTTACGGCAATCCGCGCACCAACCCGGTGGGCGAGGACGCGCCGCTCGATCCTCTTTCGCCCTACGGCCGCTCCAAGCTCATGACCGAGTGGATGCTGGAAGACGCAGGCCGCGCCCATGACTTGCGCCACATATCGCTACGGTATTTCAACGTCGCGGGCGCGGACCCGCAAGGGCGCGCCGGCCAATCGACGGCGCGCGCGAGCCATCTCATCAAGGCCGCGGTGCAAGCTGCGCTCGGCGCGCGCCCTCATCTCGAAGTCTTCGGCACGGATTATCCCACCAAGGACGGCTCCTGCCTTCGCGACTACATACAGGTGACGGATCTCGCCCGCGCCCATCTTGCCGCGCTCGCGCATTTGCGCGACGAGGGCGAGAGCCTCACCTTGAATTGCGGCTATGGATCAGGCTTTTCCGTGCTCGAGGTGGTGGAGATGGTGAAGCGCGTCTCGGAGAGAGATTTCGAGGTTCGGCTCGCGCCCCGCCGCCCCGGCGATCCCGCTGCCATCATCGCCAAGGCCGGCCGCATTCGCGCCGAGCTCGGCTGGATCCCACGCCATGACGATCTTCGTGAGATCGTCTCCCAGGCCCTCGCCTGGGAGAGAAAGCTCATCGATCAGCGCGCCGCGTGAAAGAAGTCGCTGACCTCCGGCGCTGTTTCCAAATCCTCGGATGACTTTGCCAACGCACCCTTCTCAGGCGCGCGCCGGCAAGGCCTTTGCCTTCGGCTTCGCCGTATTGGCCCTCGTCGCGACAATCGCCTGTCCAACGGCCATCGCCAAGCCGGTGAAGACCGCAAGCCCGGCCGCCGTCGCGAATGCGACTTCAGCGCCAGAGACGAAAACCACGGCCTCCTTCACCGCCTTCGTCGAAGCGCTTTGGCCCGATGCCAAGGCCGCCGGCGTTTCACGCGAGACGTTCGATGCGGCTTTCGCGGGCGTGCAACTCGACTCAAGCGTTCTCGAGCGCGCGAAGAAACAGGCCGAGTTCGAGCGCTCGATCCGCGATTACCTCGCCTCGGCCGTATCGGAGCGGGAGGTCGACCAAGGCCGTGCTCTTGCCGCGAGATGGAAGGACACGCTCGAGGTGATCGAGCAGCGCTTCAGCGTGGATCGTTACATCCTCATCGCGCTCTGGGGGCTTGAATCAGCCTATGGAGCCGGTATCGGCGGCAAGGATGTCATCGCCTCGCTCGCGAGCCTCGCCTTCATCGATTTCCGCGACGGGCTTTTCCGCGCCGAGATGATCGATGCGCTCGTCGTCCTCGAAGAGGGACATGTCGCGCGCTCGGCGATGAAGGGCTCCTGGGCCGGCGCGATGGGACAGGCTCAGTTCATGCCGTCGAGCTTCCTGAAATACGCAACCGCCTTCGACGGCGGCGCCCGCAAGGACATCTGGACGAGGCCGCAAGACGTGCTCGCCTCGATCGCCAATTTCCTGAAGATGAACGGCTGGCGAGCCGGCCTCCCTTCAGCCTTTGAAGTCACCTTGCCTCAGGACTTCGCCTATGTGCCGGCTGAGGCAAGCTTCGCGGAATGGAAAAGCCGTGGCGTCACGCGCGCCGATGGGGAAGCATTGCCTGCGTCCGGCGAGGCCTTGCTTTTCTTCCCCGTCGGCTGGAAAGGGCCGGTTTTCCTGATCACCGAAAATTTCTTCGTTCTCAAGAATTACAACACTTCCGATGCTTATGCGCTGGCGGCAAGCCTTCTCGCCGAGCGCATCCGCGGCTCGCGCGGCATTCATGCCCCCTGGCCTTCGGTCATCGAGGGGCTCGACCATGGCCAGAGGCTCGAGACGCAAAAGCTTTTGCACAAGCTCGGCCTTTATGACGACAAGCTCGACGGCCATCTCGGCCCTTCGCTGCGCGAGTCCACGCGCCGTTTCCAGGCCCAAAACGGCCTCGTTCCCGATGGGTATCCAACGCCGCTCCTCCTCGAAAAATTGCGCGCCGCGCATTGAGGCGGGCCGCCGAAA
>DASZIL010000131.1:0-5910 GCA_035949255.1 Beijerinckiaceae bacterium
GGCAAGAACGCATCGCATCCTCGAATGTATTTTAGGCAATCCTTCAGGATTGAAGTCTTACGTTTGTTGTTCCCAATAACGGAACACGATCATGAGCCGCGAGCGTCGACGGAATATTCGAGTTGAATGGCATTCGCCGGGAAAAATCTATGATGGCGACGGCGATTTGCTTGCCCGTTGCGTCATCAAGGATCTTTCAAATGGCGGCGCGAAGGTCACTTGCGTCGCCGTCCGCGAGATCCCCGATGAGTTCCTGTTGAGGATCGCGCGTGGTGCGGTCGGAACGCGTAAATGCCGGGCGCTCTGGCGGAACGCAACGACCATCGGCGTTGAATTCGTCGACAGGCTGTCGCGTGCGCATGAGCGACGTCCCGCGCGCTCCGGAGCCGAGGCGCCCCGGCAAGTTCACGCCTGAACGAATGAGCGAGCCTTGCGAGGCGAGCCTCGCCTCGCGCCGCACTCAATTCGCATATTCGTATTTGCCGCCCTTCCAGGCGTAGAGCACATAACCTGGCGCGCTGATATCGCCCTTCGCATCGAAGCCGACCTCGCCCGGCAAAAAGTTGAAGCGATGAGACTTCAACGCAGCTTGGACCCGCTTCGGATCGGTGGAATGAGCCCCGCGCATACTGCGCATCAAGGCCCTCAAATGCTTTTCAACGAGAAGCGACCGCGATGTCGAGCCATCCCCAGCGATTGACGAGGGCGCGATCGCCTTCCTTCAAGAGAACCGTCGTCGTGTCGGCTTCGATCAAGGCCGGACCCTCGATCTTTTGGTCCGGCACGAGGGCGTCCATCGGATAAGCCGGCACTTCCCGCCAACTCCCGAGGTGGATCCGGCGCCGATGCGGCGCAGCGTCAGAACCCGTCGCCGTGCTCTTGGGAAGATCCGGCAGCACATCCGTGGCGCTCGTCGCCGCCACGCGCGCGTTGACGAGCACGATGTCCTGGTCGGGCAGCGAATAGGTGAAAAGCGCTTCGTGCCGGCGCCTGAAGGCGTCGGTGACCTGATCCATGAGATCGGGCGCTTCCCATTCGAGGTGGTCGAGGGGAACGTCGATCTCATAGATCTGCTCACCGTAACGCATTTCGGCCGAGCGCTGGATGCGGATTTCGCCTGGCGTTTTCCCCGTGATCTTGCGCGTCGCGGCTTTGGCGAGCTCGTCGTAAAGGGCTCTGAGATCTTTCGCGCCCAACCCACGCGTATCGCCAATATGCGTGCGGCTGACCTCGTAGCGAAGTGGCGTCGACAGCATGCCCCAGGCCGAGAGGACGGAAGCGAAATTCGGCACGATGATGCGGGAGATGTCGAGACCGCGCGCCAGGTCGCAGGCGTGAAGCCCCGCAGCCCCGCCGAAGCTGAAAAGCGCGTAGTCGCGAGGGTCGACGCCGCGCGACACGGTCGCGAGCCTTATGCCATCGGCCATCTTGACGTTGATGACCTCGACGATCCCCTCCGCGGTGCGCTCCCGGGTGAGCCCGAGCTTCGCCGCAAGCGCATCGAGCGCGCGTTCGGCGGCCGCCCGATCGAGCGGACCGCGGCCCGGAAGAGGGCGGTCGGCGGCGAGCCTGCCGAGGACCACATTGGCGTCGGTCACGGTGGGCTCGGTTCCCTTCGTGCCGTAGCAGACGGGGCCGGGCAGGGCCCCGGCGCTTTGCGGGCCGACATCGAGCGCTCCGCCTTCGGCCCGCGCGATGGAGCCGCCGCCAGCGCCGATGCTGATGATGTCGAGGCTGCGCAAGGCGATGCGCTGGCCGGCGAGGCCGCGATTTGAGCTGAGCGCCGCCTCTCCCGCGGCGATGAGCGAGATGTCGGTGCTCGTGCCGCCCATGTCGAAGGGAATGAGATTGAGATTGCCGGTGATGAGCGCAGCGTGGCGGCACCCGGCCACGCCGCCTGCCGGACCCGATAAGACGGTGGCGGCGGCAAGCCGGCTTGCCTCCTCGATCGGTGCGACGCCGCCATGCGAGAGGATGATGTAGAGCGTGCCCGTATAGCCGGCCTTGGTGAGCTTGCGCTCGAGATCGGCGAAATACGCGCGCACGCCCGGCCCGACATAGGCATTGACGACCGTCGTCGAGACGCGCTCATACTCCTTGATCTGCGGCAGCACCTCGCTCGAAAGCGAGACATAGGCGTTCGGAAGCTCCTTGCGCAGATAATCGAAGGTTTCCTTTTCGTGCCGGTCATTGCGATAGGCGTGAAAGTAGCAGACCGCGATTCCCTCGACGCCCTCTTCCTTCAGCTTGCGCGCCGTCTGGATGAGGGAAGCCTTCTCGAGCGGCATCGAGACCGAGCCGTCGGCGCGCAAACGCTCGGCGATGGGAAGACGCCTTTCGCGCGGCACCAGAGGCTCGGGCGGCGGGGAGCGCAGGTCATAGCGGTCGAGCTTCAGCCCTTCGCGCATCTCGAGTACGTCGCGATGGCCCGCCGTGGTGAGCAAGGCGATGCGCGCGCCCTTGCGCTCGAGGAGCGCGTTCGTGGCGACAGTCGTCCCGTGAACGATCCGCGTGGTTTTGCGCAAAAGCTCGTCCTGCGAGAGGCCGAGGCGCGCGGCGAGCTTCGCGATCCCATCAACCACGCCGAGCGCCTGGTTCTCGGGCGTCGTCGGCGTCTTCAGGAAGGTCATCGCGCCTTCCTGATCGATGCCGACGATATCGGTGAAAGTGCCCCCGACGTCGATGCCGATCCTGTAGCTCGGCGTCATCGGGCCGCCCCCTTCGCGGCCGTCGTCTGCGCCGCGGGGCGCGGCGGTTCCCCCCAGCCGCCTCCGCCGCCGGAACGCACATCGATCAAATCGCCCGGGCCGATCTCGATTCCGATCTCCTTGGTCTTGAGCACGCGCGAGGAGCCGTCGGCGCGCAAGATGCGATAGGAATGGGGCAGGCCGTCCTTCCCGCCGAGCATTCCGGCGGCGCCATGCCTTGCGCCATCGCCCGCGGTATTGATCAGGCCTTCCGCTTCAACCTCGAGCTCGAGCTCGACACCCATGCCGCCGGGGAAGCGCCCCGCTCCCCCCGAACCCAGTCGGAACTCATGCTTGCGGAAGAGGAGAGGAAAACGCGCCTCATCGACTTCGATGCTGCCGAATTTGATGCCGCCGGCCGAATGCCACTCCCCGATCGAGGACCAGCCTTCGCCACCCGCCGATGCGCCGCCGCCGGGGCGCGCATGGAACATGTGCCAGATGAAGGAGCGGTTGCGTCGGGCGTCGTGCCCCTTGATCGCCAACCGAAAGCGCCGGCCCCAGCCGCCCATCACCCGCTCAGGGCAGGCCGGCGCCATCGCCTTCACGATGGCTTCGATGATCTCGTTTGACGGATGGCTGGTGCAGAGCGTGACCGGCGCGTTGTCCGTCGCCCAGACGAGCGTGCCGGGCTTGGCGACGACGCTCAGCGGGCGAAAGGTACCGGCATTCTTCGGGATATCGGCATCGACAAGGAAAGCGAAGGCCATGGCGACGGCCGATTGCATATTGGCATGCGAGGAGTTCACGAAGCTCGTCGTCTGAGGGTCAGAGGCGGAGAGATCGACCTCGATCTCACGACCGCGCTTCGTGACCTTCGCGCGGATATGGATGTCCTCCCGGCCGCGGCCGTCGTCGTCGAGCATGGCCTCGCCCGTGTAGACGCCATCCGCCCAGCTCTCGACGATGGCGCGCGAGCGCGCCTCCGCCGCGTCGAGCACGGCTTCGATCGCCTCTTCGACGAGGCTCGCGCCGAACTCGTCGCACAAGCGTTCGAGGCTGCGTTCGCCGAGATGGGCGGCGCCCACCATGGCGGCGAGGTCGCCGCGAAAATCCCGCGCATGGCGGACGTTGATCGCGAGCATCTCCAAAATGTCGGCACGCAACCGGCCGCGCTCATAAAGCAGGATAGGGGGAATGCGCAGGCCCTCTTGCCAGATCTCCGTGGCGGCCGGGTTGTAAGCCCCATGGGTCGCGCCGCCGATGTCGCTTTGGTGGGCCCGCACGATCGTCCAAAGGAGGCGGCGGCCCGAGTGAAAGACCGGAATGAGCGCGGTTATATCGGGCAGGTGGCTGCCGCCGTAGTAGGGGTCGTTCAGAAGGATCACATCCCCCTTTTGCGCTTCGGGAAAGGCCTCCTTGGCGGATTTCAGCGCCCAGGGCAGGGCGCCGACATGGACCGGGATGTGGTCGGCCTGGGCGATCAGCCGGCATTGATCATCGCAAATGGCGACCGAGAAATCGCGGCTCGAGTTCAGGATCTGCGAATAGGAGGTGCGCAACATCGCCTCTCCCATCTCGGCTGAGATCGAGCTCAGCCGGTGACGGATCACGGTCTGCGTGATCGGATCGAGCTTGCGCCTCACGTTCGCGGTTGAGGGAGCGGTATTCGTCTCTTGGACGCCCATGCGGATTTAGGCTTTCGCGCGTTGCAAGGGCCGGCGCGGCGCCGGCGGGCACCGATATGAAACAGCAAGCGAAAGGGCGTCAATCGCCAAGTGCGGGGCTCGATCAAAGCCTCCTTTGCCAAAAGAGGCCCAAGAGCCATTTTCGTGCTATGGACCGGCGCCGATTTTGAGGAACAAGCCGCAAGCTGCCGGTTTTTGACCGAATGAGAAACGATCGCGCCTTCAGATTCAGCGTCGCGCCGATGATGGAATGGACGGACAGTTTCTGCCGTCTCTTCCATCGCGCCATGACGCGTGAGGCCCGCCTTTATACCGAGATGGTGACGGCGGCAGCCCTCATCCATGGGCCGCGCCGAAGGCTCCTCGCGTTCGAGCCGCAAGAGCAGCCTTTGGCGCTTCAGATCGGCGGGGCCGATGCTCGCGAGCTTGCGCTTGCCGCGCGCTTCGGCGAGGAGGCGGGCTATCGCGAGATCAACCTCAATGTCGGTTGCCCCTCGGATCGTGTGCAAAATGGGCGCTTTGGGGCCTGCCTCATGCGCGAGCCTGGCCTCGTCGGCGATTGCGTCGCGGCGATGAAGGCTGCCGTGGCGATCCCGGTCACCGTGAAATGCAGATTGGGCGTCGACGAGCAGGACACGGAGGAAGCGCTCGATCGTCTCGCCGACGCCACGGTCGCGGCTGGCGCCGATGCGCTCATCGTGCACGCGCGCAAGGCTTGGCTCGAAGGCCTGTCGCCGAGAGAGAACCGGGACGTTCCGCCGCTCGATCACGCGCGCGTCTACCGGCTGAAGGCCCGCCTGCCGTCGCTTCCCGTGGTGCTCAACGGCGGCGTCTCGACGCTTGCCGAGGCGAAGGCGCATCTTGCCCATGTCGATGGCGTGATGCTCGGCCGAGCCGCTTATCAGAACCCGGCGCTGCTGATCGAGGTCGACAGCGAGCTCTTCGGCAAGGAGCCGCCGGTGGCGGACGCCTTCGCGGCGGTCCATGCCATGCGCCTCCATCTCGAGCGCCTCGCCGCCAGCGGAGTTCCGGTGCATCGGTTGACCCGTCACATGCTCGGCCTCTTCCAGGGCATCCCCGGCGCGCGCGCCTATCGGCGCATTCTCACGAACGAGGCGAGGAAGCCGGGAGCGGGCCCTGAGGTGCTCGATGCGGCACTCGCCAGCGTGGCGCGTTGGGATGGGCTGGCGCTCCGGGAGAAGGCAGCCTGATTTTTACGGAATCGGTCCCGGGGGTTGAATCTCCGCTCCCCCTCCGCTAAGGGCTTCGCTCCTCGCGCGATCTCGCGCATGCGCGCCCGTAGCTCAGCTGGATAGAGCACCAGACTACGAATCTGGGGGTCAGAGGTTCGAATCCTTTCGGGCGCGCCATTCGCGTGCAAAACCACGAACATTACTGTTCGCGGTTTGTCTTCCGGCGATCGCTGCGGAAAGGATGGCAGGGCTTCCAACAATTCGAATGGCATGATCGTCGACTTCCACGGCCGACACGATCGAACGGATGTAAGCTTTCCGAGTGTTCACGTCGCCGTTGTC
>DASZIL010000132.1:0-32076 GCA_035949255.1 Beijerinckiaceae bacterium
AGCGCTTCAACTCGCCGGGACATCGACGGCGCTCTTGCAGCGGCCAAGCTGAATGTCCAGGTCGACCAGCTCTTGCGCGTGAGATGTGCGCCGGGACGGAAGGAGGAGGCGCGTCATTAATCACTTCGTCGGCGCGGCCGAGAAACCGAGCCTTCACGTCATTATCGGCCCGCCAACAAACGCGACAACAGACACCATGGAAAGCAGAGAATCGACGGGAAAGCTTCGCCTCAACGACCCCAACCAGAGAAGGCTCCCAGTCGATGCCTACCCACCTCCACCGAGCATGTGGCTCGGGTCTGACGGGATGCTCGGACGTCCCTGACTTGGGGTGGTCAGACCAGCCTGTAGAGCTTCGCCTCAACGACCCCAACCAGCCAGACCAACCTGTAGCGGCCTCGGCAAGAGTGAGCCCCATCCACGAGCAGGTCTGGTCCACGAGCAGGTCTGTGGAGTGCAGGCTTGGTCGAGAGCGTCATGCAGCGCGACGCGGTGTGTCGCGGTCGAGCCATGCGTGCAGACCGTCGCAGCGAAGCCCATGCTTGCGGCCGCGAGCTCATCGCAAAGGATCGTGAAATACGTGTAGGGCGTGTTGATGAGGAGAAGAGCCCGCTCCAGCACGGCACCTCCGTCATTCTGCTTGCCTGAATGTGAAGTCCTACTTCACATCCCATCAACATTATTGCGGCTAGTCGCTCGCGCGAACCGAGCCTAGATCGGGCTCTCGAACCAGGCCAATAACCCATAAGCCAACTCGCTCGTAGTCACTCTCGTAAAGATGGTTATGACGAATGGAGTCCTACATGACACCGCAAGTCCCCGAGTATCTCGTGACGTTCGAGACCGCCCTCCGATCGCTCGTGGTGGCTTTTGGACTGGGCCTCTTCTGGATGGGTGCCGCGCGCATGGAAGGATCTGCACAGTCACGTTACGGGACCGCGGGCGCCCTGTCCGTAGTTCTCATTGCCTGGCTGGCGGTCGCCCAATACTTGGGCTCGGCAAATGCATATCTCGCGATCGGTGACAACGCGGTTCCAACGGTGCTGCTCGGTTTGCTGATCCCACTGATGATCGCTGCGGCGGGCGTGCGGCTGTCACAACGCATCGCAAGCCTTGTCTCTGCGATACAGTTGCCCTGGATCGTGGCGGCCCAAGTCTATCGCGTCGGCGGCGGCATATTCCTCGTGCTTTGGGCGGATGGCCGCCTGCCGTGGCAATTCGCGTTGCCCGCGGGGATCGGCGACGTTGCCACGGGATGCCTTGCCGTCGTCGTGGCTGCGCTGTTGGCGCAAAAGTCGCCACGCGCTCTGAAAGCAGCCTACAGCTGGTGCCTCTTTGGAATCGCTGACCTCGTGGTGGCGGTCATGATGGGGGGAATGACTTCGCCTGGGCGGGTGCATGTTTTGGCCCTCGACGCGCCGAACCTCCTCATCTCGTCCTATCCGCTGGTGATGGTCCCCACCTTCACCGTCCCGCTGGCCCTAATGCTGCACGGCCTGGTGCTTTGGCAACTGCGATGGAAGATCAGCTCCACAGGCCGGCTGGCCACGGTGTAATGCCTATCGCCTGACCGACGGCGCCCGGGTTTGCCACTGAAAGGGCATTTAAGTGTCGCCCGCAACCAAATTCCGGATCTATCCCGTTCTCGGTTAGGTCCCGTGTCCGAGGCGATGTCTCACACGCGCCCGAAACAGGAGACCGACATGCTCGCATTTGCAGACACGGCCGTCGGCGCAGGTCCGACCGCGTCCACCCAAGCCTGGTTCGCAGGCGGCGGGCGCATCGGCTACGATCCTAAAGCGCGCTCCATCGTTGCGGCGCAAGACGCACCTCTCAAGATTTTCTTGAGGCGAGAGGGAGATGTTGCGCATGCTGTCTCCTTCTTGCCAGGATTTCCAGACGGCTCATTCGGGTGGGCGAAAGTTTGTCCGCATTTGCCCAGCGCAACCGAGATGCCTAAGCTCTTTGTCGAATATGTGGGCATGGGTGATAGCGACAAGCCCAAGGACTATGCCTATTCCACGGCCGAACGCGCCGATCTCGTCGAAGCGATCTGGCGGAATCTCTCCGTCCAATCCACGACGTTGGTCGCTTTCGACTTTTCCTCACTTGTCATCTTGGAGCATCTCCGACGCCGGCTTGAGCGCTTAAAGCGGGGCGAACCCGCAGGAGGGCCGGATATACGGGGCGTTTTCATCTTCAATGGCGGGCTCTTTACGGATGGGCACTCCCACCCGTGGTACACCACGCCGATGTTGCGCCGCCTCCCCGCCCGGGCTCGCCGGGGCGTGGGGCGCCCCTTCGCGCTGTTCAAGAGGATGCCAGGCGTTAGGAAGATGTGGTCCAAAGGCTATCACGTGAGGGACGCCGAGCTCAGCGAGCTTCACAGGGCCCTGGACCGGCATGATGGCCTGTTCTACCTCGCCGCAGCAGCAGGCTTCGTCGCTGATCACAAAGCGCAAGGCGATCGGCTCGACTTCGACTCCCTCTTCAAGGCTTATCGCGATCAGTTCCCATTCCTTATCGGCGGAAGTGACGAAGATCCGTTTGAGCATCGCCAAGTCGACCTCGCGCAAGAACGGCTGAGCAAGCTGGGGCTCGAGATCGCGCGGTTGCCCGGCGGTCACCTCACCACGAATGAGCAGCCGGGAGCCTTGGCGAGCTTGATTGCGAAGTTCGAAGGATCGACGGGCAAGCTTCGCCTCAACGACCCTAACCAGAGAAGGCTCCCAGTCGATGCCTACCCACGTCCACCGAGCATGTGGCTCGGGCCTGACGGGAATGCTCGGACGTCCCTGACTTGGGGTGGTCAGACCAGCCTGTAGAGCTTCGCCTCAACTACCCCAACCAGCCAGACCAGCCTGTAGAGTGTCGGACTCGAGCGGACCCCAACCAGAGAAGGCTCCCAGTCGATGCCTACTCACGTCCACCGAGCATGTGGCTCGGGTCGGTGGCGGCGCCGCATCTCCAGGGGCGCGTGCCCTGCGTAGGGTGTCCTGGTCGTGGACGAGTCTCGCCTCGATGGTGGCCAGCGGCATGTGCGGCTGTGAGTGCGTCGGCGGCCGCGACCTCAGAGATGCTCGATCAAGCACCTTGGTGTGTCCCGCCGGGGGCATCGGGAACCCTTGCCTTATTAGCCTGCCGTGGCCAGGCGATGTACAGCGCAGGCGACTGCGGTAAAGGCATAGATAATTCCCATAGACGCCGAGAGTGACGACGCGCTGCGCAGTATTTCCCCGCGCACGTGGCTAGCCTATAGATCGAGGGAGCGGGAGGACGGTCTGAGCAAGATGCGCGGGATAGTCCTCTTCCAATGTGTGCTGACGAAGCTCAGACAAAGCGCGGGATCGGCCCGTTATGCGGCGTCGTCCTCTCGCCGAGGTCGATCATGACCTCGTCGACATAGCACCAACCCCATCCTTCCGGCGGATCGTAGCCCTCGATAATGGGATGGCCCGTCCCGTGAAAATGCTTGGTCGCGTGCCGGTTGGGTGAATCATCGCAGCAGCCGACATGGCCGCAGGTACGGCATAGACGCAAATGCACCCAGGGCGAGCCCATTTTCAGGCATTCCTCGCAGCCGAGCGCGCTTGGGGTGACATCCCGTATGCCCGCCACGTGCTTGCACTCGTTCGGCATCAAGCTCCTCCGATAGCCGCGACGGTTTCACCGTTGGTCCGTGCAAGATAAGCGCGCAACGCGGAGCGAGATCAGAAAGCCCTTCGATCCTGCACTCATCGGCACCCATTTTCGAAAGCCGAACATGCCAAAATGGAACCTTCGCATGAATGTGGTCTGATGGCGAACCGCCTCGAGTAGGTGCGCATCGCGGGTCTCGCGAGCGGCACCATCGCGGCGGATCATCGAGCTTCAATACACGTCGTCCTCCGCCTGCAATGCCCGCGCACTTGCGTGGAGCGAGTGGACATCTGAGCCGTCATGCTGAAGCCGCCACTTTGGCACCTGGGCTGCGGCCGAGATCGCCCTTGCGGAATCGGACGATCGCCTCTTCCAGCATATCGAGGCGGTCCTGACCCCAAAACAGTTCGCCCGCGAACGCGTAGAATGGTGATCCGAAAACCCCGGCGGCAAGAGCACGACCGGCGTTGTCCCGGTATTCGGCACGCACCGTTTCAGTCCGTGCAGCCTCGATAAGCTCCGTCGCGTCGATGCCGTGCCGTCCAGCGATGGCGACGAGTACTTGCGGGTCCGAGACATCTTGGTCCTCGGACCAGATCGCTCGCATCACCGTATTCACCAGATCGGCGATGGGAAGACCTCGGCGTTGGCCGGCGATCACCATGCAGGACGCCAGGTCGACGTCCGAGGGGAAGAACTTGGGCTCGATGTTCAGGTGGATGCCAAGTCGAGCTCGCCACCGCTTTAATTCCTCGATCCGATATGCCTGCCTCTGCCAGGACCTTTGCGTCAGGAACAGGCCCCCGCTTCCGGCGAATACGTCTTGCATGCGCATAGGGATGTGGTTAATGCGAGCGTTGTGACGCGCGGCCATCTGAACGAAGCGGACGCCACCCAGGTACGCCCAATCCGACATCAGCCAGACGTAATAGTCGATGGCCGGCAGCCTCTGTTCCGTCATAACCGGCTCTCCCGTGATACTTCCTCGGGATTGTCATTACACCAAATGTGTACGGCATCTCAGACACGATTGATTCTTCCCGCGCAATACCTTTCGCCTAATCCATCACTGACCTCGGTCGGTCATTCAGCGGTGCCTCCTTGGGAGGGTCAGCTGCCATCGACACAACGTTGTCCTGCGCGGCTTTTCGCCGTGTGATGCCGCCGTCTTTCAACCCCGGATCAGCCAGCTCGGCTATTCGCATGACGTCGGGAGCCGGCTTGGTCAGTTCGAGTCCATCGCCTCGTCTCATGATCTCGACCCGAGTGACAGAGAGTGTGGTGGCGAAAAATAAAGATTTGCGCGCCGGCTTGCAGACCGAGTTCACCGCGTCCCGGAGGATTGCGCGGGGGTCGTCCACGTCGTCACCGCCTCCTTGGCCCAGCGCGTGGGGCCGACGACCGCGGCGGCGAGTATTCGGCGCGCCGCAGGAAGCCCTCGCCCTCGTGGAAGTCCGGTTGTGTCGCCGCGATCAAGCCGCGGTTCATTCGCCCCCCTTGAACGACGCCAAGACTTCCGCCCTGCGACGAGCCAACGAGCTTCGGCGCCTACGCACCGCCGCCACTCTTCTCCTTCCAGCTACGCAAGCCGCGACAGCCAGGGAACGTCGTGGCGAGCGGCAAGGCGAACATGGTCGCGGTGGCCCGCGCGATGCTCTACGACTGGCGCTGGCCGTGGCGCGGCGCCCGAGCTCAGCACCACGGTTACGGCGCCGCCGAAGATACCTGCGCCCGTTTCCGATACGGAAGAAAAGGAGACAAACCGCCGCGAGTAGCGCCGCACAGAAGGCGGCGCTGCCTTCATCTGCCGAAGCCGGGCGCCACGCCTTCGCGCATCACGAAGCGCCTCAGCGGGCCAATAAGGTCCAGCGCCGCCATGCCGAGGCCTCGCGCGAGATCGATGGGAAGGAATGACGAAAGCAGCGAGCGGTTCATCAGCGTGACCGCGGCCGAACGCGTCGCGATGTCGTTTGCGCGCGCGTCTTCATAAGCCTCGAGAAGAGCAGGCGCGCCGATGTCGCGGCCATCGCGCGACGCTTCACCGGCAAGAGCCGCAAGGGTTGCCGCGTCGCGCAGGCCGAGATTGAGGCCTTGCGCCCCGATCGGTGGAAAGGCATGCGCGGCCTCCCCGACGAGGGCGAGGCGCGGCGCGCAAATCGACGTCACATGGGCGACGGAGAGCGGCACCGCGCCGCGCGCGCTCGCAAGGCGCATCTTGCCGAGCGTTGAATGGATGCGCCGCTCGACGGCGAGCGAGAAGGCCTCATCATCGAGCGCGTTCAGGGACCTGGCCCTGGCGCTGCGCACCATCCAGACGAGGCTCGAGACCTCATGCTCCCCGCGCGTCCCCTCTGACGAAGCCAGAGGCACCAGGGTGCAGGGGCCCTCGCGCGTGTGGAACTCGGTCGAGATGTCCTCATGCGGCAGCTCGTGGTGAAAAATCCCCGTCAACGCCCATTGCGGGAGCCGCTCGAGCCGCGTCGTGATGCCAGCCGCGTCGCGAAGCCGCGAGCGTTGGCCGTCCGCCGCCACGATGAGCTCGGCTTCGAGCCTCTGTCCGGCGACGAGGCAGCCGGCGTGATCGGCATCGAAAAAGGGCTCGGCGGCGAAGCCATCGATCAAGTGAATGGCGGGAACGGTTTCCGCGACGCGCCGCAACGTCGCGTTGAGGGCGCCCGTCGCGATGTTCCAGCCGAAGGCATCGAGCCCGATTTCACGCGCCTCGAAGGTCAGGGGCCGCCAGCGAAAGAGGTTGTCGCTATCATCGATGATGCGCAGCGTCCGCAAGGGAGCGGCCTCCTTCGCGAGCCCTTGCCAGACCCCAAGCTCGGTGAGGAGGCGAATGGAGTCATCGAAGAGCGCGACCGTCCGGCCCGAGCTGTTCTCGCTCGCTCCTCCCACGAGCGTCACCGCGACGGCTTCCCGGGCGAGCGCGAGCGCCGCGACGAGCCCGACCGGGCCGGCTCCGGCCACGATGGCGCTGCGGCCGATCCCGACGTTCATGTCAAAGGACGAAAGCAAGGCCCGGTAAGGTCAACGGATGGACGCTTCCGGGTCGGCGAAGGCTTGCGGCTCTCACGGGACTTGCGCAATCACCAGAAAGTGCGCGGATCGATCCAGAACTCTTTCTCGGCGACCTCCTGCTTGATGCGGGCCGCCTCGTTCTCGATCCTGTTCAGCCGGGTGGGCGCAAAACAGCCCCATTGGCGCGCCTTCTCGACCGAGATCGAAACTTCCGTCGCCCCGGTGGCGACATCGATCTGCTCAGCGGTCATCGCCGCGTTCACGGAGATGTCCGGGCCGACGAAACCGTCATTCGCGCGTATCCGCTTGAGGCGATGAAATTCCCTGTCATGGCTTCGGAAAACGCGCGCGGCCTCACGGATGGAAGTAAGCGCCGCGCTGAAGCTCTGCTCGAGCTGCAAGCACGGTGAAGTCTCGGTGACCCCAAAGCCGGGCGATGCGTAAGGGCCAAGATCGGCGGCAACCGCTTTATCGGTCGCCCCCAGGATCATGACGAAAGCGCAAAGGCCGAGGCAGCTCGGCAAACTGCTTCGATGAATCATAAGCACAAGCTAGAGCAGGATCTGAAAAAAGGAAACTGGTTTTACATACGGTTCACCCCGCGCTCGTCAGATCCGTTCGCCGCTTTATGGCGAAGGGTGGCCCACCCGCCTCGCCGAGAAGGGCATGCGCATTGGCTTCGCTCTCCCCATCTGGCAAGAAGCGGATTGAATTCGTGCACCTTGCATTCAAGCATCAAAGGACGGGAGAGCATCATGAACAGCATTGCCCAGAGCGGGACTGCCGGCGAAAAGCTCACTCCCGCCCCCATCGATCCGGGCGCGAGAATTGGCCATGTGCATCTCAAGGTGGCTGATCTCGACCGTGCGCTCGCGTTTTATTGCGGCGTGCTCGGTTTCGGCCTGAAGCAGCGCTATGGAACGCAAGCGGCGTTCGTCTCGGCCGGCAACTACCATCACCACATCGGGCTGAACACCTGGGAGAGCGCCGGCGGCAAGCCGCCCGCGCCGGGCAGCACCGGGCTCTATCATATCGCCATTCTCTACCCGACCCGCGCCAAGCTCGCGGACGCGCTGCGGCGCCTGATCGCCGCCGACATTCCGCTCGATGGCGCGAGCGACCACGGCGTCAGCGAGGCGCTCTATCTGCGCGATCCCGACGACAACGGCGTCGAGCTTTATTGGGATCGCCCCGAGGAGGAATGGCCGCGCACCCCGGAAGGCGAGCTGCAGATGCACACGCGGCGCCTCGACCTCGAGGGACTGCTCCGCGCGGCCGGCTGAAGGGCCGTCGCCTTCCTCGATCGAAGTGCCGCCGATCCCGTCAGGCAGGCTCGAGCCCGTGGCGTGCCGCCGCAGTCAGCCCCTCGGCGAGCGCCAATGCTTGGCGCTCGAAAAGCCGGCGGTAGATGCCGTTCTCGCTGCGAACGAGGGAGACGTGATCGCCTTCCTCGACGATGCGTCCACGATCGAAAACGAGGATACGGTCGAGGTTCTGCACGGTCGAAAGCCTGTGCGCGATCACGATCGCGGTGCGCCCGACCATCAGGCGCTGCATGCCTTCCTGGATCAATGTCTCCGATTCCGAGTCCAGGCTCGACGTCGCCTCATCGAGCACGAGAATTGGCGAATCCGCGAGGAAGGCGCGTGCGATGGCAATGCGCTGGCGCTCCCCGCCCGAGAGCTTGACCCCGCGCTCACCGACGATCGTGTCGTAGCCGCGCGCCAGCCGCACGATGAATTCGTCGGCGTGCGCGAGGCGCGCCGCGCGCTCGACATCGCGCCTCGTCGCGCCCGGCCGCGCGTAGGCGATATTTTCCGCGAGGCTGCGGTGGAACAGGAGTGGCTCCTGCTGCACGATGGCGATTTGCGCGCGCAGCGACGCCTGCGTGACGCGCGCGACATCGAAACCATCGATCGTGATGCGCCCGTCATTGATGTCGTAGAGACGCTGGAGGAGCTTCACGAAGGTCGTCTTGCCCGAGCCGGAATGCCCGACGAGGCCGACGCGCTCGCCCGCCTCGATCGCCGCCGAGAAGTGCTCGTAAAGCGGGGTTCGGTGACCCGCATAATGGAAGGTCACGCATTCGAAAACGATGCGCCCGTCACGGATGATGAGGGGCTTTGCGCCTTCGCGATCCGCGACGCCGAGCGGATGTCCGTGAAATTCAACCATCTCCTCCATGTCGTTCACGGCGCGCTGCAGATTGCGGATGTGCATGCCGACGTCGCGCAGGTAGCCCTGCACCACGGTGTAGGTCGTGAGCACGTAGACGACGTCGCCCGGCGTCGCCTCGCCGCGCCACCACAACCATAGCGCTGCGCCGACCACGGCCGCGCGCAGCATCACCAGGGCGAGACCTTGCAACGATCCGTTATATGTGCCCCGCGTCCAGGCGCGGGACGTGCGCGCGCGCCATTTGTCGAGAAGCCTTGCGATGCGTTCGTCCTCGCGGTCCTCGCCGCCGAAGCCCTTGACCACGGGGCTGCACGAAATGGCGTCCGCGAGGGCGCCCCCTAGCTTCGTGTCCCAGAAATTGGACAGGCGGGCCGCGGGGGCCACGTAGGTAAGCGACAAGCCCGACGTCAGCGCCACATAGGCCGTTGCGCAGGCGCCGATCAGGAGGCCCATCACCGGCCAGTGCCACCCGAGAAGGAGCGTCGCGCCGACGAGCACCGTGAACGATCCCAGAAGAGCGATCAGCACGGTGTCGTTGAACATGTCGAAGGCCCATATCCCGCGCGTGATCTTGCGCACGGTCGAACCCGCGAAGCTGTTGGCGTGCCAATCCGTCGAGAAACGCTGGACGCGCCAGAAGGTCTCCCGTGCCACCTGGGTCATGATCCTCAACGTGAAGCGCACGACGCCGAGGAAGGCGACGTGGCGGGCCGCGACCGTGAGGAGCGCGAGCCCGACCATGCTACCCGCCGCAAGCAGTGTTTCTCGGCGCGCTGCTCCAGTCTGATCCTGGTGCCCCAAGGAAATCGCGTCGACGAGCCGACCGGCGTAGAGCGGGATGAGAACGTCGGCGAGCGTTTGCACTAGAAAAAGGGTGCAGATGAGAGCGACGAGACCGGCTTGCCGCCGCCATTGGTCGAGCGCGAAGGCAAAGACTCCGATGAAGGGGCCACGCCCCTGAGCTGTGTCGGGCTGCGACATGTCGGTCGGCGCGAAAACGCGCCACTCCTGCATTTTGGTGCGAGCATCGACGAGACTTGTCTCGCCGTCGCGAACGTCATTGGGGAAATAGGGGGAGCGCTTGCGCTCCGGGAAAGGTTGCCTAGTCGAGGGCGACCGAAAAATACGGCCTGCCGGGGGCGATGAACATGAGCATGGATGCCATTGAAGCCCTCCCTGTCGGCGGCCGATAATGAATGGTCCTCATAGCCGGAGGAGCGGGGCTTTGCAACCTGGTGTGCTGGATCAGTTCCGGATGCGAATCCGGGGACGATCATGAGCATCGGCGAATCAGGACCGTTGGCTACACGGCAGTTCTTGTTTGAAGGATCGGTAGGGTGTCGAAAATTCGGAGCAAGGCGACGCGCCGCTTCCGAGGTCGCGCACCATCAAATTGACATGCGCCGAGCACGCGTGGCCGAATGGTGTCGGAACGGGGGCATTGTCGGGAACGTTAAGATCGCGTAAACGTCGCACCTTCCCCGCGGCCCGATCTCGGGCAACCCAACCCGGAGTCGCTAGTGAGTTTGATCCTCGCTCAAATGCAACGCAGCCCCTGGAATTGCGCCAAGATCATCCTCGGCGTTTCCGCCTTTTTCGCGATCGCCCTTTACCTTTTGCACGGCTGAAGACGAAGGCCCTCGCCGCCACTCATTTTTGAAACGAAGCCGGGACGAGCTTGCTTATCTCGGAAAGGACTTTCCGAGGTTCTGAAGCGTGGAAGCTGTGACAGAGCCGCCCCATATGAGCTTCGGCCGCGGTAGAAGAAATAATCAGTTTCCTGGAGGCGCTCATGCCGCAATCGATCAAGAAGGGTTACAAGGCTCTTCTCGCCGAGGCCGATGCGATGGTGCCGACGGTCGGGGTCGAGGAGGCGCGCGCCTTGCAAAGCCAGGAGGGCACCGTCTTCGTCGATCTGCGCGACCCTCGTGAGATCGAGCGCGAAGGGAAGATGCCTGGCGCCTTCCATTGCCCACGCGGCATGCTGGAATTCTGGATCGATCCCGAAAGCCCATATCACAAGCCCATCTTCGGCGAAGATAAGCGCTTCGTCTTCTTCTGCGCCGGCGGCTGGCGATCCGCGCTCGCGGCCAAGACAGCCATCGAGATGGGCCTTCGGCCCGTCGCGCATCTCAAGGGCGGGTTCGGGGCTTGGAAAAAAGCCGGCGGCCCGATTGAAACCGTGATGGCAAAGCCCCGTGAGCAAGGTTCCGGGGCGTCGTGAATAGGCGCCGCCGAAGCCGCTGAGTTCGGGAATATCGGCAAAGCGCACGACGGAAAGGCCGAAGACGAAGGCCGCACCTTGGCTCGCGCTTGGCGTCCGGCGACGCTTTGTCGATCAGTGCGATCCTTCCCGCCATCGCCTCGCGTGATCTTGCCGCAAAAATGCTTCCCAAATTCGCGGCACCTGCTTTAGAAGCGCTGGCGATCCACCGCTTTGCGGAGACCATTCCATGACCATGATCGTCGATCTTCTCGCGCGCGAAATCCTCGATTCGCGCGGCAATCCGACGGTCGAGGTGGATGTTGTGCTCGAAGACGGCGCGCTTGGTCGCGCCGCCGTGCCTTCCGGTGCTTCGACGGGCGCGCATGAGGCCGTGGAATTGCGCGACGGGGGCGCGCGCTATCTCGGCAAAGGCGTGAGGAAGGCCCTCGAATCCGTCACGGGTGATATCGCCGAGGCGGTGGTCGGCATGGATGCGCAAGATCAGGTCGCGATCGACAATGCCATGATCGCGCTCGACGGCACGGCGAATAAATCGAGGCTCGGCGCTAATGCCATTCTCGGCGTTTCGCTCGCCGCCGCAAAGGCTGCGGCACTCGCGAGCAACCTGCCGCTTTTCCGGTATGTCGGCGGCGCTTACGCGCGCACCTTGCCGGTGCCGATGATGAACATCGTCAATGGCGGCATGCATGCCGATAATCCGATCGACTTCCAGGAGTTCATGATCATGCCCATCGGCGCCTCGACCTTTGCCGAGGCGGTTCGCATGGGATCGGAAGTGTTCCATACGTTGCGATCGGCGTTGAAAAAGGCCGGGCACAGCACGAATGTCGGAGATGAAGGCGGCTTTGCGCCCAATCTACCTTCCGCCGAGAAGGCGCTCGATTTCGTCATGGGCGCGATCGAGACTGCGGGGTTCACGCCGGGCGACGACATCGTCTTGGCGCTCGATTGCGCCTCGACCGAATTCTTCAAGAATGGCGAATATCGCTATGAAGGAGAAGGGAAAACTCGTTCATCCAAAACGCAAGCCGCTTACCTTGCGGATCTCGTCGCGAAATATCCGATTGGTTCGATCGAGGACGGCATGGCCGAGGATGATTGGGACGGCTGGCGCCTCTTGACGGAGAAGATCGGCGCCAAATGCCAGCTCGTCGGAGACGATCTTTTCGTCACCAATGTCACAAGGCTCGAGCGCGGCATCAAGGAGGGCGCAGGCAATGCCATTCTCGTCAAGGTCAATCAGATCGGCACCTTGACCGAGACTCTCGCCGCCGTCGACCTCGCCCATAAATCGGCGTTTCGCGCCGTGATGTCGCATCGCTCGGGCGAGACCGAGGACACGACCATCGCCGATCTTTCGGTCGCCACCAATTGCGGGCAGATCAAGACTGGATCGCTCGCGCGCTCGGACCGCACCGCGAAATACAATCAGCTTTTGCGCATCGAAGAAGAGCTCGGCGAGCAGGCGAGCTATGCGGGCCGCAAGGCGCTCAAGGCTCTTTCTTGAACGGTGCCGGGCGCGTCAAAGCCCGATGATCTGACACCGCGCGTCACGCAGCGATCGGGCGCACCCCTTCGCTTATCTCCCCGGGCTGTCGCGTTTCGAGCGAGGCGCGGATGGTCTCCGCAAGCGCCTTCGCCTCCGGCGTCTGCTCGCCTTGGGCGGTGATGAAGCCGATGCGGCACGGCGGCAAGGCCGGAAGTCCCTCGCGCGCCCCGACGATGCGCTGCCAAGGCCTGAACGCGCTCGTCGGCAACACGGTGATTGCGAGTCCCGCCTGCACCATCGGGGCGATCGCGGCGTAATTATTCGAGGTGAGCACGAGGCGCGACGGGATCGCGGCCTCGGCGAGGCTCGCAAGCGCCGCATTGCGCCAATTGCAGGTCGTGCGCCCGAGCGCCAGGGGCAAGGGGCGCTCCGCGTGAGCCGCGCCGTGCGGTCCGGCCACCCAGTGCAACTGCTCCTCGCGCAAGATCTCAACATGAGCGAGGCGCTGGCAATCGGTCACGACCGCGATGTCGAGCTGGCCCCCACGAACTTGCTCATTGAGAGAAAGGCTCGCGTCGCAAATGACCGAGACGTCCACAAGCGGGTGGCGGCGCGTGAAACGGGTGAGGATCAGGGGAAGGAAATTGTCGGCATAATCATCAGGGATGCCGAGCCGCACCTGGCCGGTCAGCCCCTTGTTCGAAATGGCCGCGACGGCGGTAGCCTCGAGCTGCAGCATGCGCCGCGCGTAATCGACGAGCTTTTCTCCGTCTTCCGACAAGCGCACGCCTCGCCCCTGCTTGTCGAACAAGGGACGCCCGAGCCGTTCCTCCAATTTCTTCATATGCATGGACACGGCCGATTGCGTCTTGTGCACGCGCTCCGCGGCGCGGGTGAAGCTTCCCGTGTCGACGATGGCGAGAAAGCTCCGGAGCTGATCGGTGTCGAGCATGGCAGAACCCATCTGATTTCGTGATCATTCATATTACAAACATTCGTTTGTTAAATCAATCGAAATCTACCATCTCCTTGTCACCGCAACAGCGATCAGCCCGCGACATGCGGCGGCGCCGCTTCGAGGGCGACGGCTTGAAGGAGTGAAGACGATGAGCACCGTTTGCACGCACTACACGGCAGGTGAGGCGCTTCCTCGGGTGCAGCATGCCGGGACGGCTTCACGGCTTTTGGTCAAGGTGAAAGCCGCCATCCTCTGGCCGCTTCGCGTCTTACGGGCGCGCCGGGAACTCGAGATGCTCGTGAGGATGACCGAAAACGAGTTGAAGGATATCGGTCTTACGCGCACGGACCTCGGCGATGCGACGGCCTTGCCGGCGGATGCAAGCCCGACCGAATTCCTCGCCGTCCGCGTCGAGGAGCGCTTCGGCCGCAAGGCGGCTTGAGGGGACGGCTATTGAAAAGATGAAAAGACACGGGGCCGATGCTTTCCCGATCGAGCGGGCAATCATCGGCCCGAAAGCTTTTGAGCCTGAGGCCTTACTTCACGACCTGGCCGCGCAGCTCGCCGCCTTTGTTCTGGTTCGTGTGGATGTTGTAATACCATTTGCCGGAAGCGAGTTCGGCGGCCTGGGCATCGGTGAGAGTCGCCTGGCCCTTTTGCGGACTGTCGAGGCTTCCGGTCAAGGGAACGACGACGCTGGCATTCACACCGGGATCGGCGGGACCATGGAAATGGGACATGATGGCCGGGCCGCTCAGTCCCGAATAGGTCGCGGTCCAGTTAAGAGCCTTGGTGTTGGTGTCGTAGGTCGCCGTGAGGCTTCCCGAGCCTGTCGTGTTGTTCGGCGGGACCTCTGATGTTGGCTTGAGATCAGCCTTGTAGTTGATCGTTTCGGCGGTCGCGGGCGCGGCGGCGAAAAGTACCGCCGCAAGACCAAGCCCGGCAAGCGCGATGGTTTGGCTCGTTGCTTTCATTGTGATCCTCCTCATTCGTATTCCTCGGGCGCGATTGTCGGTCGCCGCGTCTGTGCGGTCAATCCGCTTGATCGCGCTCCGGCTAACAAAATCGTGAGTTTGGCGAGCAGGACCGGGCGCTGGCGCTTCGCACGCCTCGGCGTGGAATCGCGAATGAGGTGACCGGGAAAGATCGGCGCGCTAGAAGACCCGCCGTCATTGAGTGGAGGCAAGACCCGATGAGCGTGCGCGCGGATGTTGTCGTCCTCGGAGCCGGAATGGTGGGAGTGGGCGTCGCGCTCAATTTGCAAAAGCGCGGCCGTGACGTGGTTCTCATCGATCGGCGAGGCGCGGGCGAAGAGACGAGTTTCGGCAATGCCGGATTGATCCAGCGCGAGGCCGTGATCCCTTACACTTTCCCGCGCGAATTCGGCGCGATCTTGAGCTATGCGATGAACAATCGTCGCGATGCCGTCTACCATCTGTCGGCGCTCCCGCGCGTCGCGCCATGGCTTTTCCGCTATTGGCAGGAGGGAGCGCCCGAGCGGATCGCGCGCTCGGCCGAGGCGTTGGCGCCTCTGATGGCTGAATGCGTCAAGGAGCACGACGCGCTGATCGCCGAGGCCGGCGGCAAGGCGGCAAGCCTCGTTTATCAAAGAGGCTGGCTCAGATGCCTGCGCACCGAGGAGAGCTTGCGCGATGCAATTGCCGAGGCGAAGCTTCTCGATCAATATGGCGTCGACTACGCGGTGCTGAACGGCGCCGAAGTGCGCAAGCTCGAACCGCATGTGTCGGAGGCGGTGATCGGCGCGATCCATTTTCGCGGCTCGCCGACATCGGCCGATCCCGGTGCTCTCACCAAGGCCTATGCGGCGCTTTTTACGCAAAGGGGCGGTCGCTTCCTCAAAGGAGACGCGCGGCGCCTCTCGCAGCAAGATTCGGGATGGAGTCTCCCGTCCGAGAACGGTCCGATCGAGGCCCGCGAGGCCGTCGTCGCGCTAGGCCCCTGGTCGGACGATGTGTTCCGTCCGCTCGGTTACGACATCCCCTTGGCCGTGAAGCGTGGCTATCACATGCACTACGCCGCGAGGGGCAATGCGACGCTCGGCCATTCGCTGCACGATGGGGATGGCGGCTTCGCGCTCGTGCCGATGAGCAAAGGCATCCGGCTCACGACCGGCGTCGAATTCGCCGATCGCGACGCCGCGCCAACTCCCGTTCAGCTCACACGCGCCGAACCCTTCGCGCGCGACCTCTTTCCGTTGGCGGAACGCCTCGACGAAAAGCCTTGGATGGGCCGGCGTCCCTGCCTCCCGGACATGGTCCCGGTGATCGGAAGGGCCGAGCGGCACAAAGGGCTGTGGTTTGCCTTCGGCCATGCCCATCACGGTTTCACGCTCGGCCCCGTCACCGGGCGCCTCATCGCCGAGATGATGACCGGCGAAAGACCCTTCACCGATCCCTCGCGTTACGCCGCCGACAGGTTTCGCCATTGAGCCGACCCTGCGCGCTCCCGCGGGGAATTCGGCCCTTTATCGAGACGCATCAGCCGAGCGGTGTGCGCACATGCTCGGGCCGCACGCCCATGCCGATGAGCCGCGCCGGGATGCGCTGAAGGATCGGAAAACGCGTGAGAAGACGCACCGGCAGAGGTGGGCGCGTGCCGTCGGCCTGCATCGTTGCCGTCCCTTCGGCGCCGCCAAAGCCCCCGGCGCCGAGCAGCGAAGCGATGACGCGCCTTTGGATGAAGACCTGGCCGGCTTGCGTCGCCCGTGCCGGCCAGAGCCTTCGCTTTTGCACGGCGGCGAGCTCGGTCGGCGTCACTTTGCCCATCTTGAGGGGGAGGGCGAGAATATTGGCCGTCGCGACCGCATCCTGGATGGCGAGATTGATTCCGACACCGCCCACCGGCGACATCGCATGGGCGGCATCACCGATGCACAGAAGGCCGTCGCGGTACCAGCGCCTCAGCCGGTCGACGCTGACCGTGAGCAACTTCACATCCTCGAAGCTCGTGATGCGATCGGTGCGATCCGCAAGAAAAGGCGCGAGCTCGCCGATCCTCGAGCGGAAGGCGGGAAGCCCCGCGCGGTGAACCGCATCGATCGATCCCTTGGCGATGACGATGCCGCACTGCCAGTGATCTCCCCGATTGATGTTGATGAAGATCACACCCGGCTCGAAGCGTCCGATCGTGTCCTGCGGGTCAGAGGGAAGACGCGGCAGGGAAAACCACAACACATCCATCGGCGCTCCAAGATCCTCGACGGTAAGTCCCGAGCTCTTTCGGACCGTCGAATGGCGCCCATCGGCGCCGACGACGAGATGCGCATGAACGGCGAGAGGGCCTTCGTCGGTCATGCAGTTCAAACCGACGATGCGCCCGCCTTCCTCGATCAGGCCGGTGGCCTCGGTGCGCAGGAGAAGCCGAAACTGAGGATATCGCTGGCTCTGCTTCGCCAGGAAATCGAGAAAATCCCACTGCGGCATGAAGACCACATAGGGGTGGCGCAGCGGCAATTTGGAGAAGTCCGCCGCGGTTATGCGGTTGTTGCCGATCTGCGCTGAGAGGTTGAATACTTTCTGATGGGGCAGCTTCAGGAATTCATCGATGAAGCCGAGCTCGCGCATGATCTCGAGCGTCGAGGGATGGATGGTGTCGCCGCGAAAATCGCGAAGGAAATCGGCGTGTTTTTCGAGCACTACCACCTCGATGGCGGATCGCGCCAGGAGATGGGCGAGCATCATCCCGGCGGGCCCTGCGCCCGCGATGCAGCAGGTCGTGCTGATGGTGCGTGTCATCGGCAAGCTCATCATATAACGCGGGATCGAGCGGCGGCGCGAGCCGACGCGAGACTAGCTTCTTTCAACCGAGCGAAGGCGCTGGCTCAAGTGATTCCATCTGGCACACCTGCCCATGGCGACCGGCAAGCGCTCATTAACCTCGCTCGATTCTAATCGCTGAATGGTCATCAAGCACCGCTGGCGCATGATGCTGGGGCTCGTCCTCCTGTGGAGCGCGTCGGCGCTCGTCACGGGCTTTTTCGTCGTGCAAACCTATGAGGGTGCGCGCGGTATCGAGGCCAAGCGCCAGATCAAGAACCGGGTGTTCGCACTGCGCGGCGAACTCGTCGAGCTCAAAGGCGAACGCGCGGCGCTCGAGCGCAAGGTCGCCATGCTTCGCGGCCCCGTGCTCGACGGCGACCTCCTCGACGAGCGCGTGCGCGCGGAGCTCGGACGCGTCAACAAGAACGACGTCGTGATCTTTCTCAAGGATCAAAGCCCAAGCCGGACGCCGTAGGCGAAGGGGCGACAAGGTCGGCGAAGGGCGCTCGCCGGCGCGCTTACCGCTTCACTTGGCTAACGCACAATCAGGTTTTACCCCGCTTGCACTCCGACCGGAATTTCCTGCGCGCCTTGCCGTGCAGCCCCTGGGCGTCGGCCTTTTTCGAGCATTCGAGGCTGAGCGCGCTCCTCGGCTTTGCGGGAGCAGGGGTGCTGGCGGCAGGGCTGGTCGCCGCCGGCTTTGCGGCGGGGCTTGCGGGCTTTTGTGCGCTCGTCTGCGCAAGCGCAAAAGAGGCGCACAGGCTGATCGCCGCCGCGGCGGCATATTTCACGAGGGATGTCGTCATCAAAGCCTCCTGAAGTGCCGTGGCGCCCCTTACGCCGGGGCGCGGCATTGAGAAATAACCTGCTCCCGCGCCTCTGTCAGCTCGCCGATAGTCCTGCGTGACGCTTGGTTAATCCCTGGAGGTGAGCCGTGAATAAGGGTGCGCCCCCTCGCCAAGCCTTGGTCCTTCGTCTAATCTCGCTTCGAGGATCAAGGAGGATCAGATGGCAGGTGCCGCCGCCAAAACGGCCCGCTCGGCGGGGCGAGGCGTGACCGAGAAAGAGGGGCCGGGGTCGGAAGAGGGGCGGCGAGGCGCCCAATCCGGCGATGGTGCGCCGCGGGGCGCACAATTCACGCGTGAGGACGAGCTTACCGCCTATCGCTCCATGCTGCTGATCCGCCGCTTCGAGGAGAAGGCGGGCCAGCTTTACGGCATGGGGTTCATCGGCGGGTTCTGCCACCTTTATATCGGCCAGGAAGCGGTGGTCGTCGGCATGCAGATGGCGTCAAAGCCGGGGGATCAGGTGATCACCGGTTACCGCGACCACGGGCATATGCTGGCGACCGGCATGGACCCGAAGGGCGTCATGGCCGAGCTCACGGGCCGCCGCAGCGGCTATTCGAAGGGCAAGGGCGGCTCCATGCACATGTTCTCGAAGGAGAAGCAGTTCTTCGGCGGGCATGGGATCGTGGGCGCGCAGGTACCGCTCGGTACCGGCCTCGCCTTCGCCGATCGCTATCGCGACAATGGCGCGGTGACGGTCACCTATTTTGGTGATGGGGCGGCTAATCAGGGCCAGGTCTATGAAAGCTTCAACATGGCCGAGCTCTGGAAGCTCCCTGTCGTCTATGTGATCGAGAACAACCGTTACGCCATGGGAACAGCGGTGATGCGGGCTTCCGCGCAGACCGATTTCTCGAAGCGCGGCGCCTCGTTCAATATTCCAGGCGAGCAGGTGGATGGGATGGATGTGCGGGCCGTGAGAGCGGCGGGCGCGCGCGCCATCTCTTTCGCGCGCGGCGGCAAGGGGCCCTACATCCTCGAAATGCAGACCTACCGCTACCGGGGCCATTCGATGTCGGACCCGGCGAAATACCGATCGAAGGAAGAAGTGCAGAAAATGCGGGAGGAGCATGATTGCATCGAAATGGTGCGCAAGCGGCTCCTCGAAACTTGGAAGATGCCAGAGGAAGAGCTGAAGGCGGTCGATGCCAAGGTTCGTGAGATCGTCAACGAGGCGGCGGAATTCGCCCAGCACGATCCCGAGCCCGACCCGGCCGAGCTGTGGACGGATGTGCTTCTCTGACCTCCCCGCGAGGCTGCGCCGCCGAGACAAGCTCTCGGCTATGACCCTTCATCCAGGCTGCTGAGTATCCCATGCCGACCCATGTATTGATGCCCGCTCTGTCGCCCACCATGGAACAGGGCAAACTCACCAAATGGCTCAAGAAAGAGGGCGACACCGTCAAATCCGGTGACGTGATCGCCGAGATCGAGACCGACAAGGCGACCATGGAGGTCGAGGCGGTCGACGAAGGTGTGCTTGCGAAGATCCTGGTCGGCGACGGCACCGAGAACGTCGCCGTCAATACTCCCATCGCCGTGATCGCGGGCGAGGGGGAAGATGCGGCGGCCGCCTCGAAGGCGGCGCCTCCCGCCAAGCTCAACGGCGGCGGGGCTGACGGGCCCGAGAAGGCCGGGGCTCCCAAGGTACCATCGGTGCAAGAGGCGAAGGCCGAGACGAAACTCCCGGCCGCATCCATGGGCCGCGCGCCCCAGCTCCCGGCCTCGGCAGAGCCCGAAGTGCCCGAAGGCACGCAAATGGTGACGACGACGGTGCGCGAAGCCTTGCGCGACGCCATGGCCGAAGAGATGCGCCGCGACGAGCTTGTGTTCGTCATGGGCGAGGAGGTGGCCGAATATCAGGGCGCCTATAAGGTGACGCAGGGGCTGCTCCAGGAGTTCGGCGCGCGTCGCGTCGTCGACACGCCGATCACCGAGCATGGCTTCGCGGGGCTCGGCGTCGGAGCGGCGCTTTCCGGGCTCAAACCGATCGTCGAGTTCATGACCTTCAATTTCGCCATGCAGGCCATGGACCAGATCATCAACTCGGCGGCGAAGACGCTTTACATGTCAGGGGGCCAGATGGGCTGCCCGATCGTTTTTCGCGGACCGAACGGGGCCGCGGCGCGCGTCGCCGCCCAGCACAGCCATGATTACACGGCCTGGTACAGCAATGTGCCGGGGTTGAAGGTGGTGGCGCCGCACACGGCCGCCGACGCCAAGGGGTTGCTCAAGGCCGCCATCCGCGATCCCAATCCGGTGATCTTCCTCGAGAATGAAATTCTTTACGGCCAATCCTTTCCCGTGCCGAAGCTCGATGATTTCGTCATCCCGATCGGCAAGGCGAAGATCGCAAGGCCCGGTTCGCACGTCACCATCGTTGCCTGGTCGATCGGCATGACCTACGCGCTCAAGGCCGCCGACCAATTGGCGAAGGAGGGCATCGAGGCCGAAGTCATCGACCTGCGCACCATTCGCCCGATGGACGCCGAAACGGTGATCGCAAGCGTCAAGAAGACGAACCGTCTGGTGACGGTGGAAGAAGGCTGGGCGCAATCCGGCGTGGGTGCCGAGATCGCGATGCGCGTCTGCGAAGCGGCTTTCGATTGGCTCGATGCACCGCCCATCCGCGTCACCGGCAAGGATGTGCCGATGCCTTACGCCGCGAACCTCGAGAAGCTCGCCCTTCCCCATGTGGACGAGGTGGTCGCGGCGGCGAAGACGGTGCTTTATCGCTAACGCCATGGCTTCCTCCAAGCTCCGGCAGCTCGGCCTGCCACCGGACGCGCAAGAACTCGGTGGCCAGGAGATTTTGCGCGCCTTCATTGTCGATGGGGGCCTGAGCGTGAGCCTGATAAGGGGCTTCGAGAAACCGGAGACCTGGGGGCTTCTGCTCATGGATCTGGCGCGGCACGCCTCCCGCATCTACGCGAGTGACGATGGCATACCTGAAGCCGACGCGCTCGAACGTATTCACCGGATGTTCGAAGCCGAGCGACTGCGGCCAACCGATCTCGGCACGACCAGCATGATCAACTGAGGCCCGCACATGCCCACCAACATCCTCATGCCCGCTCTTTCGCCCACCATGGAAAAGGGCAATCTCGCCAAATGGCTGAAGAAGGAGGGCGACACCATCAAGTCCGGTGATGTGATCGCCGAGATCGAGACCGACAAGGCCACGATGGAGGTCGAGGCGGTCGATGAGGGCGTGCTCGCGAAGATCCTGGTACCGGAGGGCACTACCGACGTGCCGGTGAACCAGCTCATCGGCTTGATCGCCGGCGAGGGCGAGGATGCCAAGGCCGTCGCGGCGGCGCCGGCGCAAGGCGCGCCAGCGGGCGCACCACCTGCGGCCGCGAAGGCGGAGGCGCCGGGCGACGCGAAAGCTCAGCCGGGCGCGGCGGCGCAAGCGCCAAGGCCGTCGGCCGCGGCCGAAGCTGCGGCTTCACGGCCCGTCGCGCCGATCTCAGGAGAGAGCATGGGCACGCCGGCACTTGCCAATGGGCAGGCGAAGGGGGCACGCGTTTTCGCCTCGCCGCTCGCACGGCGCGTTGCCAAGGACGCGGGCATCGACCTCACTTCGCTCACGGGCTCAGGCCCGCATGGCCGGATCGTCGAGACGGATGTCAAATCCGCGCTCGCGGGCGGCACCGCGAGGCGGGCTCCCGGCCCGCAACCGCAAGTGCCCGGCGCTCGCCCGGCGATGCCGACGGGAATGTCGGATGAGGTGATCAGGAAGCTCTTCGAGCCCGGCTCCTTCACCGAGGTTCCTCACGATGGCATGCGCAAGGCCATCGCGCGGCGCCTGACCGAAGCCAAGACGACCATCCCGCATTTCTATCTATCGGTCGATTGCCATCTCGACGCTCTGCTCAGGCTTCGCGAGGAGATCAATGCGGCAGCGCCGAGGGACAAGGAAGGCAAGCCCGCCTACAAGCTTTCGGTCAATGATTTCGTCATCAAGGCGCTGGCGCTCGCGCTCATGCGCGTGCCGGAAGCCAATGTGAGCTGGACCGAGAACGCCATGCTCAAGCATAAGGATGCCGACGTTGGCGTTGCCGTCTCGATTCCCGGCGGCTTGATCACACCGATCGTGCGTAAGGCGCAAACGAAGACGCTTTCGGTCATCTCAAACGAGATGAGGGATCTCGCCCAGCGCGCCAAGGCGCGCAAGCTCAAGCCTCAGGAATACGAGGGCGGCACCACTGCGGTCTCGAACCTCGGCATGTTCGGCGTGACGAATTTCTCGGCGGTGATCAATCCGCCCCATGCCACGATCCTCGCGGTCGGAGCGGGCGAGAAGCGTGTCGTCGTCAAGAACGACGCGCCTTCCGTGGCGATGATGATGTCGGTCACGCTCTCGACCGATCACCGCGCCGTCGACGGCGCGCTCGGCGCGGAGCTTCTCTCGGCCTTCAAGACGCTGATCGAGAAACCCGCCTCGATGCTGGTTTGAAAAGGGCCCGGCCGAAGCTGGGCCCCACATCATCGCTCGTCAATTCAGCCGCATGCCGGCGGCTCGCTTCGCCGGCTTCTCAGGCGCCACGGTCACGTCACCGATCATGAGGCCGTGGGGACCCAGCGTGACGCGCGCCGTGTCGCCTGCCTTGATCTTGCCGGCGAGGATCAGCTCGGCGAGCGGATCCTGCACATTCTTCTGGATGACGCGACGCAAGGGCCTCGCGCCATAGGCTGGATCATAGCCCTTCTCGGCGAGCCAGCCACGCCCTGTCTTGTCGAGCTCGAGATTGATCTCGCGATCCGCAAGGAGCTTGCGCAGATGGCCGATCTGGATGTCGACGATCGCGCCCATGTCGGCGCGCTTCAAGCGGTGGAACAGGATGATCTCGTCGACGCGGTTGAGAAACTCCGGACGGAAATGCGCACGCACGGCCGCCATCACCTCCTCGCGCACCGCCTCCGAATCCTGGCCTTCGGGCTGGTTCACCAGGAACTCCGCGCCGAGGTTTGAGGTCATGATGATCAAGGTGTTGCGGAAATCGACCGTACGTCCTTGGCCATCGGTGAGACGCCCGTCGTCGAGCACTTGGAGCAAGACGTTGAAGACATCGGGATGCGCCTTCTCGATCTCGTCGAAGAGCACGACCTGATAGGGACGCCGCCGCACGGCTTCGGTGAGTGAGCCGCCCTCCTCATAGCCGACATAGCCCGGAGGCGCGCCAATCAAGCGGGCGACCGAATGCTTCTCCATGTATTCGGACACGTCGATGCGCACCATCGCCGCCTCGTCGTCGAAGAGGAAGGCTGCGAGCGCCTTGGTGAGCTCGGTCTTGCCGACGCCGGTCGGGCCGAGGAACATGAACGAGCCGATCGGACGGTTCGGGTCCTGCAAGCCGGCACGCGCGCGGCGCACGGCCGTCGACACGGCCGCCACCGCTTCCTTCTGCCCGACGACGCGCTTGCTCAGTCCCTCTTCCATCTTGAGGAGCTTCTCACGCTCGCCCTCGAGCATTTTGTCGACGGGAACGCCCGTCCAGCGCGACACGACCGCGGCGATATAGTCGGGCGTGACGGCTTCATCCATCATGCCCCCAGCCTCGCCATCCGCGCCAGCCTTTCCGGAGCCCTTGGCTTCGATCGCCGCAAGCTCCTTCTCGAGCCCCGGGACGATGCCGTAGGCGAGTTCGCCGGCTCGTTGATACTCACCACGCCGTTGCGCCTGCTCGAGCTCGACACGGGCCTTGTCGAGATCTTCCTTGAGCTTCTGGGCGCGGTTGAGCTTGTCCTTCTCGCCCTGCCATTTTGCGGTGAGCGCCGCGGATCTTTCCTCGAGCTCCGCCAGCTCCTTGTCGAGGCGCTGAAGGCGGTCCTTCGAGCCTGGATCATTTTCCTTCTTCAGCGCCTCTTGCTCGATCTTGAGGCGGACGATCTCGCGATCGATGGAATCGAGCTCCTCGGGCTTGGAATCGACCTGCATGCGCAAGCGCGCCGCCGCCTCGTCGACGAGATCGATCGCCTTGTCGGGAAGGAAGCGATCCGTGATGTAGCGGTTCGACAAGGTCGCGGCGGCGACGAGCGCCGCGTCCTGGATGCGCACGCCATGGTGAAGCTCGTATTTCTCCTTGAGGCCGCGCAGGATCGAGATCGTGTCCTCGACCGTAGGCTCGGAGATGAAGACGGGCTGGAAGCGCCGGGCGAGCGCCGCGTCCTTCTCGACATGCTTTCGATATTCGTCGAGCGTGGTCGCGCCGACGCAATGCAGCTCGCCTCGCGCCAGCGCCGGCTTCAAGAGGTTCGACGCATCCATCGCGCCATCCGCCTTCCCGGCGCCGACGAGCGTGTGCATCTCGTCGATGAACAGAATGATGCCGCCTTCGGCGCTCGTGACCTCCTGCAGCACGGCCTTCAGCCGTTCCTCGAACTCACCGCGATATTTGGCGCCCGCGATTAGGGAGCCCATGTCGAGGGCAAGCAGGAGCTTGTCCTTCAAGCTCTCCGGCACATCGCCATTGACGATGCGCAGCGCCAAGCCCTCGACGATCGCGGTCTTGCCGACGCCGGGCTCACCGATGAGCACGGGGTTGTTCTTGGTACGCCGCGACAGCACCTGGATGGTGCGGCGGATTTCCTCGTCGCGCCCGATCACGGGATCGAGCTTGCCCGTGCGGGCGGCCTCGGTGAGGTCACGCGCATATTTCTTGAGGGCGTCATAGGCCTGCTCGGCGGAGGCCGAATCCGCAGTGCGCCCCTTGCGCAAGGCTTCGATTGCCGCATTGAGGTTTTGCGCAGTCACGCCGGCCTGCGCGAGCGCCTTTCCGGCATCGCTGTCCTTCGCGAGGACGAGGGCGAGGAGAAGGCGCTCGACCGTCACGAAACTGTCGCCCGACTTTTCGGCAGCCTTCTCCGCGGTGTCGAATACCCGTGCGAGCTGCGGCGTGAGATAGATCTGGCCCGCTCCGCCGCCGCCGACCTTGGGCAGCTTGGCGAGGGCTTCTTGCGCGCCTTGCAAGGCAAGGCGCGGGTCGCCGCCGGCGCGCGAGATCAGTCCCGAGGCGAGTCCCTCGCCGTCTTCGATCAGAACCTTGAGAAGATGTTCGGGGGTGAATTGCTGGTGCCCCTCGCGCAACGCGAGTGTCTGTGCCGATTGGATGAAACCCTTGGCGCGATCGGTATATTTTTCGATGTTCATTTAGGACCCTTTCAGCCGGCGCCGAAGGCTTCGGCTGAACACGATCGGCGCCGCTTTTCCAAATGTGGTGCGATGGAACGGCAGAACAAGAGCGGGATTGGTGCGACTAGGGTCGAGCGATTACGTGTTTCCCGCAACCGAGCGGAGCGAAGCCGTACCGGGGAGACGCGCTGGATGAGGCGCGCGAGGGGCGCGGCGGCGTAACCCAGGCCGATTCAACGAAGCGTTTCAGTCGAAGCCGGATACGGGCAGGGGAGGCTTAAGACAAAGGGGTTCCGAGCTTCGCTCTCGTCGGCTCACCCCGCGAGCACGATCACCTTGGCGTCGAGCGACGTGCGGTTGTAGAGATCGATCGCGTCCTGGTTGATCAGGCGAATGCAACCGGAGGATACGCGCGAGCCGATCGTCCACGGCTCGACCGTTCCGTGCATCCGGTAATAAGTGTCCTGGTTGCCTTGCCAGAGATACATGGCACGCGCGCCGAGCGGATTGCCCGGCCCGCCCTCCATGCCGTTCGGCGGCGCGTATTTGGCGAGCTCCGGCTGGCGGGCACGCATGTCCGCCGGGGGAAACCACTTCGGCCATTCCTGCTTCGAGCGGATATAGGCTTCACCGTTCCAGCCGAAGCCTTCCCGGCCTACGCCGACGCCGTAGCGGACCGCGCGACCGCCTCCGAGGATGTAGTAGAGATAGCGCTTGGCGGGGTCGACGATCACGGTTCCCGGCGCATCTGCGCTCGCATAGTTCACGGTGCGGCGAAGGAAGGCGGGATTGATCCGCTTGAGATCGATCGCCGGCACGGGAAAGGGCTCGGATGTGATCGCGGCGTAAGTGGCGACGTCACTCGAATCGGGCGAGAAATCGAGCTTGCCTTCGGGTGGCAACGAAGGCGGGTTGAGCGGGGCGACGGTCACGGGCTTCGTCGGCACCGATTGCACCGTGGGCGGGGACGTGGTTTTGCCCACGGCACAGCCCGCGACCGCGACAGGCAGGCTCAAGGCGAAAAAACGTCGGGTGATGTCGCCGCTCATATTGGCTCCTGCGCGCACGAAGCGCGCGAATCAAAGCTTGTCTCCAGAGCGAGGGTGAGTCGAATTGAGGCGGCTTTGTGTCGGGACTGCGTGAAATCAACGCGTGCACGGCTCTCGTCGTCACAATGTTGCTCGGGTGCGTGCGAAATGCAACACAAGTCCGACATGAAGCCGCCAAGCCTGCGTCAGCGCCCGCCTGAGATGCGAAGATTGGCGCCCGTCACGTAGGATGCGTTTTCGGAGAGGAGGTAGAGGACGGCGGTCGCGACCTCCTCGGCCTTTCCGACGCGGCGCATCGGAATGAAGGGTGTGATCCGCTCGACCCGTCCCGGATCGCCGCCCGATGCATGGATTTCGGTATCGACCATGCCCGGCGAGACCGCATTGACCCTTATGCCGTCGAGCGCAAACTCCTTTGCGAGGCCAAGGGTCAGGGAATCGATCGCACCCTTCGAAGCGGCGTACCAGACATATTCGCCGGGGCTGCCGAGGGTCGCTGCCGCCGAGGAGATGTTGACGATCACGCCGCCATCCCCGCCGTTGCGCTTGGCCATGCGTTGCACGGCGGCCCGCGCAACGAGGATCGCGCCCGTCACGTTGAGATCGATGACCGCGCGGATCGTTTGCGGCGCCGCCTTGTCGATCGGGCTCGATTTGCCCGTGATTCCGGCATTGTTGACGAGATGCGTCAGGCGTCCGAGCTTCTTGTCCATGTTTGTAAAGACACGCTCGATGTCCGCTTCGAGCGCCATGTCGCCTTGAAAAATCTCGCAAGGCGCGCCGCCGGCGCGGCATTCGCGCGCGATGCGCTCGGCCGCCTCCTCGTCGCGCCGATAGTTGAGCGCGATCGCATAGCCTTCCTTCGCCGCGAGGCGACAGATGGCGGCGCCGATGCCACGCGAGCCGCCGGTGACCAGCAAGAGCTTTCTCATGTCGCGTCTCTACCGCGGGGCCATGCGGATGGCGCCGTCGAGCCGGATCGCTTCGCCATTGAGCATGTCGTTATCGATGATCGCTTCAACGAGCCGCGCATATTCGTCGGGCTTGCCGAGTCGCGAAGGAAAGGGGACGGAGGCTTCAAGCGATTTGCGAAACTCCTCGGTGATCTGATCCATCATCGGTGTGTAGAAAATCCCAGGCAGGATGGTCATGACGCGGATGCCATATTGGGCAAGGTCGCGCGCGATCGGCAAGGTCATGCCGAGCACGCCGCCCTTCGAGGCCGAATAGGCGGCTTGCCCGATCTGTCCGTCCTGCGCGGCGACGGAGGCGGTCGACACGATGACGCCGCGCCCACCATCCTCGGTGACGGGCGCAAGGCCTGCCATGGCGACGGCGCTCTTCGCGATCATGTGGAAGGTGCCGATGAGGTTGATCTCGACGACCTTGGCGAAGCTCGCAAGATCATGCGCGATAAGCTCGCCCGTTTCGCGCTTCTTGGCGACAACGCGTTTGCCGGCGGCGATGCCGGCGCAATTGACCAGGATGCGTTCGACACCATGGGCCGCGCGTGCCTTCGTCAGCGCTTCGTCGACCGAGGCTTCCTGCGTCACGTCGCAGGCGGCGAACAGCCCGTTGATTTCGATGGCGACCTTCTCGCCGCGCTCGCGATTCATGTCGAGGAGCGCAACCTTCACGCCATGGCCGGCGAGCCTTCGCGCGGTCGCCTCGCCGAGGCCGGAGGCGCCTCCGGTCACGACGGCGGAAATGGAGGGATCGAGTTTCATCACGGTCTCCAAGCTGCGATGCCGGTCGGATGCCCCAGTCGGATGGCCCCAGTCGAATGGCCCCGTCGGATGGCCCGCGTCCTCCTAAACCGGGCTCGATCCGAAACGGTAGCGGCCGGAGCGTCCCCCGGCCGCTGCCTTGCGAAAGAAGGCTCGGCTCAGGCCGGCACGCGTCTGTCCTGATAATCGGCTTCGGTCGTCTGATCCACGGCGCTGCCACGCAAGATGGGAGACAGGATGGCGGCGACGGCGATGTTCACGATCACCGAGGTGAGACCGTTATAGCTGTTGAAGCTGAGCCAGCCGAAAAAGTTGCTGGCGGGCGTCCAATTGGTCGCGCCCCAGGAAAGCCAAGTCCCGAGAAGCGTGCCGACGGCCCAGCCGACGAGCAAGGCGGGTCCTGTGAACCAGCGCGTGTAGAGACCGAAGATCAGCGCCGGGAAAATCTGGATCATCCACACGCCGCCGAGGAGCTGCAAATCGATGGCGAATTGCGTCGGCATGACGAAGAGAATGAGCAAGGCGCCGAGCTTGACGATGAGCGAGACGAGCTTCGCGAGCCCGGCTTCCTTCGCCGGTGCCAGATTCGGATCGACGAAAGGTTTCCAGAAATTGCGCGTGAAGGTGTTCGCCGCGCCGATCGACATCACCGCCGCGGGCACGAGCGCGCCGATGGCGATGGCCGCGAAGGTGAAGCCGGCGAACCAGGAGGGGAACATCTTCAAGAAGAGCTGCGGCACGGCATCCTGCGGGTTTGCCACTTGGATGCCGGCCGCATGCGCCATATAGCCCATGAGGGCGATGAGGCCGAGAACGAGCGAGTAGGCCGGAAGCGCGATGGCGTTGCGCCTGATCGCATTGCCGCTCGAGGCCGCGAGAATGCCCGTCATCGAATGCGGATAGAGGAACAAGGCCATGGCCGAGCCGATGGCGAGCGTGATGAAGGGCATCACCTGGGCGGGCTTCAGGATGAGGCCCGCCGCGATCTTCCCGCCCGAGGCCGCGGCCTTCTTGTCGAGCGCGGCTCCCGCGGCATCGAAGATGGCGCCATAGCCGCCGAGCTGGGTCGGGATATAGACGACCGCCGCGATCACGAAGATGTAGATCATCGTGTCCTTGACGAAGGCGATCATGGCCGGGGCGCGCAAGCCGCTGGAATAGGTGTAGAGCGCCAGGATGACGAAGGCGATCGTCAGCGGCAGATGTGAAAAAATGCCCTCGCCTTGGAAGCCGAGCGCCTGGATCACGCGCTCCATGCCGACAAGCTGCAAGGCAATATAAGGCATGGTCGCGACGATGCCCGTGGCACAGACCGCAAGCGCGAGCCATCTGTCGCCATAGCGGCCGAGGATGAAGTCACCCGCGGTGATGTACTCGTGCCGATGCGCCACCGCCCAAAGCCGCGGAAAGGCGACGAAGAGCAGCGGGTAGATGAGGATGGTGTACGGCACCGCGAAGAAGCCGTAGGCGCCGATCGCGTAGATGAGTGCCGGAACCGCGATCACCGTATAGGCGGTGTAGAGGTCGCCTCCGAGCAGGAACCAGGTGATCCAGGCCCCGAAGCGGCGCCCGCCGAGCCCCCATTCATGGAGCACATCGAGAGGGCCGGATTTCCAGCGCGAGGCCATGAAGCCCATCACCGTGACCACGGCAAAAAAGAAGACGAAGACGACGGTCGCCGGCCAGTTGAGGTTCTCGATCACCGCGCTTCTCCCTTATAGGCGGCCAGGATGAAGAGCGCCGAGACCGGCACCAGGAGAAGGAGCGACCAATAGAAGAAAGGGAAGCCGCCAAGGCGCGGCTCGATGGTGTTGTAGAAAGGCGCGCACAAGCAGAGCACGCAAGGAACCAGCAAAAGCACGTATTTCATGTCGCTCCCCGTCCGATCGTTCGTTGTCGTGGCCGCCACTCGCGCGGGAGCAGCGAATCGCACTCAATCGATCACATCTTAGCCACAATCTATAAGCGGCCGAGGTGATATGCAAACAACGAGAAAAGCGATTTTGCGGTTGCAATGCGCCGCGAATTCGAGGCCGGGAGCGACTCGGGCTAAACCGTGGGCGAGGGAAGCCGTCAGACTCCGAGACAAGGCAGCTCTGCGCCGCGCCGGGCTTGCCAATGCGCCCTATGTCGGGGTTATTGACGGAAAACCGGCATCAACAGTCGTCACAGCACAATGGAGAAACGCCATGCCGCAGCCGAACATGCGCATTTTTCACAAGGGCGAATGGCATGACGGTCCGATCAATCTGATGGGTCCGCATCATCATGCCTTCTGGCTCGCGTCCTCCGTCTTCGACGGCGCGCGGGCTTTCGAGGGCGTGTTGCCCGATATCGACCGCCATTGCGAAAGGCTCAATCAGTCCGCGCAGCGACTTTTTCTCAAGCCGACGATGACCTCGGAAGCGATCGTCGAGCTCGCGCGCGAAGGGGCGAAGAAATTCGGGCCGAAGGCCGAGCTTTACGTGAAGCCGATGTATTGGGCCGAGGGCTCGGACTTCTCGCAGGTCGCACCCGATCCGGATTCCACCGCCTTCTGCCTGCATCTCTTCGAGGCGCCTTTGCCGCAACCGGTCGGCGCCGCGATCACGCTTTCCCCCTTCCGCCGCCCGACGCTGGAATCGATGCCGACCGATGTGAAGACCGGCGCGCTTTATCCCAACAACGCGCGGGCGCTGCTTGAAGCCAGGAGCCGCGGTTTCACCAATGCTCTCGTTCCGGACCTTCTCGGCAATATCGCCGAGACGGCGACCTCGAACATCTTCATGGCCAGGGACGGCGTGGTGATGACGCCCGCGGCCAACGGGACCTTCCTCAACGGCATCACGCGCCAGCGCGTGATCAAGCTCTTGCGCCAGGCGGGCGTGACGGTGCTCGAAACGACACTCGTTTACCGCGATTTCGAGAAGGCGGACGAGATCTTCACCTCCGGTAATTTCGGCAAGGTGCAGCCAGTCGTGAAGATCGACAGCCGCGATCTGCAACCTGGCCCGTTCTTCCGCCGGGCACGCGAGCTCTATTGGGACTTCGCCCATTCCCGCCTGAAGGCAGCCGCCTGAGATGGGCGAGCTTTCAAATCGCGTCGCGCTCGTCACGGGGGGCGCTTCCGGCATCGGGCGCGCTTCATCGCTCGCGCTCGCGCGGGCCGGCGCGGACGTTGCCTTCACCTATTTCACCGCAGCCGACGAGGCCCGCTCTGCCGTCGGCGAGATCGAGAAGCTCGGGCGGCGCGCGCTCGCGCTCAAGGCCGACATGACCGATGCGGCGACCGTCGAGCGCGTCGTCGCCGAGACGGAACAGAAGCTCGGCCCAATCGATATCCTCTTCACCAATGCAGGAGGCATATTGAAGCGGGTGCGCTCAATCGAAGCCACGCTCGATCTGTGGAACCAGGTCTTCGCGATCAATGTCACCTCGACATTTCTCGCTTGCCAGGCGGTGCTCAAACGCATGGAGAAGCGAAAGCGTGGCGCGATCGTCACCATGTCGTCGCTCGCGGCCTTCTCCGGGGGCGGCCCGGGCGCGACCCATTACGCCGCCTCAAAAGGCGCGATCGTGACCTACACGCGCGGGCTCGCGCGCGAGGTCGGCCCGCTCGGGATCAGGGTGAATGGCGTGGCGCCGGGCCTCATCGGCGAGACGCGGTTCCACGAGCTTTTCAACACGCCGGCCGGGCGCGCGAGCGCGGTCGCCGGCACACCGCTCGGCCGCGAAGGAACGCCGGAAGACGTGGCGGAAGCGGTCGTCTATCTCGCCTCGGATCGTTCCTCCTTCATCACGGGCGAGACGATCCAGATCAATGGCGGCGCCGGCGTCTATTGAGAGACGAGCGATGAGCCGATCGATGATCGGATGATGGACGCGACAGACCGCGTCGCGCTGATCACGGGCGCCGGCAGCGGCATCGGGGCCGCGCTCGCGCGGCGTCTTGCTTCAGCGCAGGGCGCGCTCTTGCTGCACGCTCGCGGCAAGGACGAAGCGGACCGCGCGAGGTTCCATTCGGTCGCGCAATCCTGCCGCGAG
>DASZIL010000133.1:0-12926 GCA_035949255.1 Beijerinckiaceae bacterium
GCCTCGGTGAAATAACCGCGAAGTTGCTTGCCCTGGGCGGAGCCGACGTCACCCTCACTTACGCTGCGGGAGAGGTTGAAGCAGGCAAAATCGTTGCGGAAGGCCATGCTCTGGGATTGCATCTCAAGGCTCGCCACTTCGACGTTCATACGCCACATCTAGCCGATCTTGGATACGGGTTCACGCATGTTTACTATTTTCCCACTCCACGTATTTCCCTCGGCAAGGCACGAAATTTCGATAGCGAACGGTTCGCTCTTCTCCTCGATTTCTATGTCACGTGCCTAGCTCGCATGGCCCAGTGGCTTTCGAGAAGAGTCGAGCCGGGCTGTAGGCTGTGGATCCCCTCTACGGTTTTCTTAAATGAGGAGGGTTCCGAGTTCCCCGAATATGTGGCCGCTAAGGCTTGCGCGGAGGCCATGTGTTCGCAGCTTTCCAAAAGCATGCCTGAAATGAACTTCCTGAGCACTCGGTTGCCGCGTCTGGCGAGCGACCAAACCCAGTCGCTCTTGGGTTTGGAGCTCGCCGATTCTGTCGCGGTCATGCTCCCGACGCTCCGCGGCCTAAGCTCACGACAAGGCGCGTAGCTCCTCGCGAAGGCGAGGTGGCGCGCCTTTGCGCAGAAGCGCCTCGACAGCGGTATGGGTTTCGTCCCAGATCGGCAGGGCGCGCGCCAGGAGTTCGCGGCCTTCAGGCGTGAGCCCGAGAAGGCGGCTGCGCTTATCCTTCGGATCGGGCCTGACCTCGACGAGGCCGCGCCGCGCGAGCGGCTTGAGCGCAGCCGTGAGCGTCGTGCGATCCATCGCCAGAAGCGACGCCACCGCGCCGACCGGAGGGGGCACCGGCCGATTGAGGGACATCATCAGCGAAAACTGGCCGTTCGTGAGATTGAGCGGCCGAAACGCCGCGTCGAAACGCCGCGCCACCGCGCGCGCCGCGCGCTGCATATGAAGGCAAAGGCAATGGTCGCGCACCAGAAGCGTCGTTTCGTAGGAAAGTTCGGCCGGCTTTGACATGTTTGAATAATGTTGATATCAACCTTTTTTGTCAAGGAGGTCGCCGTCGCATTATCTTCAAGGAACAGGTCCATTCATGGGTCGCTCGCAAGATCGACCAGGCGCGAAGGCCTCCGGGACCATCCGACTTCGAAACAGCGGAGCACGAAAATGCAGCACCAACCTGTCGTGTCGCGTGAGGAATGGCTCGTCGCACGCAAGGCCCTTCTCGCGAAAGAGAAGGAAGCGACGCATCTGCGCGACAAGGTCAACGCCGAGCGGCTGGCCCTCCCCTGGGTCAAGGTCCAGAAGAACTATGCTTTCGACACGCCGGAAGGAAAGAAATCGCTCGCGGATTTATTCGGCGGCCGCAGCCAGCTCATCATCTATCATTTCATGCTCGGCCCAGGCTGGGCCGCGGGCTGCTCGGGCTGCTCCTTCCTTGCCGACCATCTCGACGGCGCCTTGCCGCATCTCGAGCATCACGATGTGACGTTGCTCGCGGTCGCGCGGGCGCCGCTTGCCGAGATCGAGCGCTATAAAGCGCGCATGGGCTGGCGATTTCCCTGGGTCTCTTCCTTCGGCAGCGATTTCAATTTCGATTACCACGTGTCCTTCACCAAGGAAGAGCTCGGGAAAGGCAAGGTCTTTTACAATTTCAGCAAGCTCGATGCCGGGCATGCGGCCGAAGAGCTGCCGGGCTTAAGCGCCTTCTCCAAGGACGAGGCCGGCAGCGTGTATCACACCTATTCGAGCTACGCGCGCGGCGACGAGGAATTGATCGGCGCCTTGATGATTCTCGATCGCGCCCCGAAAGGCCGCAACGAGAAGACGACCATGGATTTCGTGCGCCGGCACGACGAATACGGCAAAGACGAAAAGCCCGCGCGCCAGGCGCGAGCGCGAGGCTGACGGTCGGCGATGCGCGCAAGAGCGACGAGCGGGTTCGGCACGAGCTTCATCGTCGATCCCGCCGAGGACATGGTCGCGATCTTTCTCGTTCAGCGACTTATGTCGGGCCCGAGCGACGCAAGCCTCAACAGGACTTCTTCACGCTCGCCTATCAGGCGATCGACGACTGACGTTTCGAGAGGTGAAAAGCGCAGCAAGAGGAGAGAGAGCGATGTCGTCTTCCCATGGCAAATTCGTCTGGTACGAACTGATGACCACCGATCCGAAGGCAGCGGAGAATTTCTACCGCGCCGTGGTCGGCTGGGACGCGAAGGACGCCGGCATGCCCGACATGTCGTACACCATCCTCTCTGCCGAAAACGCGCCGGTCGGCGGCTTGATGAAGATTCCGCAGGAAGCCGCCGCCATGGGCGCGCGCCCCTCATGGGGCGGCTACATCGCGGCCGACGACGTGGATCAATTCGCCGACAAGGTGAAGAAGGCGGGCGGCGCGATCCACCGCCCGCCCGCCGACATCCCCAATGTCGGGCGCTTTGCCGTCGTCGCCGATCCGCAAGGCGCCGTGTTCATGCTGTTCAAGGGCATGGCCGGGGCGGAGCCGCCGCAAGCCGCGCCGAACGCGACGGGGCAGGCCGGCTGGCGCGAGCTGCATGCGGGCGAATGGAAGAGCACCTTCGACTTTTATTCGAAGCTCTTCGGCTGGACGAAGGGCGAGGCCATCGACATGGGCCCCGGGGGCACCTACCAGCTCTTCGTCGTCGGCGGCGCGCCGGCGGGCGGGATGTTCAACAAGCAGGCCACCGAGCCGCATCCCTATTGGCTCTATTATTTCAATGTGAAAGGCATCAACGCGGCCGCGAAGCGCGTGAAGGACAAGAAGGGCGAAGTGCTGAACGGCCCGATGCAGGTCCCTGGCGGAAGCTGGATCATCAACTGCCGCGATCCGCAAGGCGCGATGTTCGCGCTCGTCAGCCCCGAGGCTTGATCGAGGGGCAGACATGGCGAGGCGCCGAAAAGGGCGCTTCGCCCACTCTCCTCAAATCGGTCGCGGGCGAATGTCGAAACGATAGAGCTCGGATCGAGCCTTAGCCTCAATGGGACAGGATTTTCGAAAGGAAAAGCTTGGCCCTTTCGCTCGCCGGCGCGGTGAAGAATGTCTCGGTCGGCGTATCCTCGACGATCTCGCCCTGGTCCATGAAGATGATGCGGTGGGCGACACGCCGGGCGAAACCCATCTCATGGGTCACGACCATCATGGTCATGCCCTCGCGGGCGAGCGAGACGAGAACATCCAGGACCTCGGTGATCATTTCCGGATCGAGCGCGGACGTCGGTTCGTCGAACAGCATGGCTTGAGGATCGAGCGCCAGAGCGCGTGCGATGGCGATGCGCTGTTGCTGGCCGCCAGACAGATTTGCGGGTCTCGCGTCCGCCTTCGACGCGAGGCCTACCCGATCCAGAAGGCGGCGGGCGCGCGCCTGCGCCTCCTTGCGTGTTCGCCTCAGGGCATGGACCTGCGCCAGCACGATGTTCTCGAGCGCCGTCATATGCGGGTAGAGCTCGAAATGCTGGAACACCATGCCTATTCGCGTGCGCAGCCGCGGCAAGTTCGTGGCCTTCGCGCCGACCTCGATGCCCTCCACCTTGATGCTGCCGGTCCCGTAGGGTTCGAGGCCGTTGATGCATTTGATGAGCGTGCTCTTGCCCGATCCGGAAGGACCGCACACCACGACCACCTCGCCGCGCGCGACCGTGGTGCTGCATCTTCGCAGCACAGGCGTTGCGCCATACGACTTGGAGACATCCTTCAGGACGATGATCGGGTCCGGCATGGCGACCTTGAATTCTACACGGCGAGATGGGCGTGGAGCACGCGTCCGACCATCGACAACAGCAAACAAAGAACGAGATAGGTCAGGGCGACGAAAGCCAGCATGGTCACCGGCGCGAAGACGCGAGCGTTCACCAGCATGGCGCTGCCGGTGAATTCCTGCACGCCGATCACCGAGGCGACGGAGGTGAATTTCAGGAGGCGCACATACTGGTTGAAGAGCGAAGGCACGATGCGGCGCAAGGCGAGCGGAATGACGATCAGCCGCATCGCCTGAAAGCACGTGAGCCCCGTCGCCAGCGCCGCCTGCGCGAGGCCCGGCTTGATCGAGCGCAGGCCACTGCGGACATCCTCCGCGATATAGGCCCCGATGAAGAGGATGAAGCCGAGAATGGTCGCTTGTTCGGCCGTCGTGCGGTAACCCAGCAAAGCCGGAAAGGCGAAATAGCAAATGAAAAGCATGACGAGGAGCGGCGTGCCGCGCACGAATTCGATGTAGATGCGCAGCGAGGCGGCGAGGAGCGGCAGGCGGAGATAGACGGCCACGCCGACCGCAAGGCCGAGCAAGGTTCCGCCCACGGCCGTCACGGCGGCGATCTGAAGGGTCGCGGCCAAGCCTCGCATCAGAAAGGGGAGGTTCTGCAAGATGACGTCAGGCACCGGCGAGCCCCAACCCGGAAATATTTTCCTGCTCGCCCGGAAGAAAGCGAAGCGCGAGCGTCACCATCGTCACAAGGAGGAGGTAGAGCGCGCAGATGGTGATGTAGATTTCGAATGTGCGGAAACTCTGCCCCTCGATGGCGCTTGCCTCATAGGTGAGCTCCATCACCGCGATGACGGAGGCCAGCGAAGAATCCTTGATCAATTGCGAGAAGACATTGGCGAGCGATGGGGCAACGATGCGCAAGGCCTGCGGGTAGACCACGAAGAACAACGCCTGGACCGGCGTCAGGCCCGTGGCCAGCGCCGCCTTGCCTTGCCCGACCGGAACGCTCGCGATGCCGCCGCGCACGATCTCCGCCACATAGGCGCCTGAGTAGATCGCGAGCCCGAGCACGCCGCACCAGAAGGGCGGCAGCCTCAAAAAGGCGAGGCCGATGTACCAGATATACATGTGGATGAGCAGCGGGACGTTGCGCGTGAGCTCGACGATCGCGCCGGCACCGATCCGCAAACCCAGGCGACGCGAGCTCGCCGCCGTGCCGACAACGAGGCCGATGATCGATGCGAGGACGAGCGCCGAGGTCGAGAGCAGAACGGTCGTCACGAGCCCATCGAGGATGAGTGCCCGGGCTTCCCAGATCGGCCCCCAATCGAATCGATAGCTCATCGACGGCTCATCGATAGCTCATGGCGCCGGTGACCCTACGGCCCTGGCGCTCACGGGCGAGTCTCGATCGGAATGGTCGGATCGGTACCGAAATATTTGCGATAGAGGGCCGTGTATTCGCCAGAGGCCCAGAGATCGCGGAGCGTGGCATTGATGGCATCGCGCAGATCGGAATCGCCCTTGCGAACGCCGATCCCAAAAGGCTCGACGCTGAACATGTCGCCGACGATCTTGAATTTCGGATTGTTCTTCTGGAATCCTTGCAGGATGTTGAGGCTGCCGGTCAGCGCATCGACGCGGCCTTGAGCCAGCGCGAGCCACGCGCTGTTATAGTCCTTGAAAGCCGTCACCTTGGCGTTCGGCGCGGCCGCCGCGATGTTCTTCTCGAGCGTCGTGCCCTGCTGGACGGCGACCTCCTTGCCGTCGAGATCCTTGAGGCCGGTGATCTTGCTCTCGGCCGGCACCAGGAGCGACTGGCCGCCGGTGTAATAGGTGATGGAGAAGTCGATCGTCTTCTCTCGCTCGGGCGTATTCGTCATCGAGGCGGCGACAAGGTCGACATTGCCGCTGGCCAGAAGCGGTATCCGGGTCGGCGAGGTGACTTTGACGAACTCGACACCGACGCCGAGCTTCTCGGCGATCTTGCGCACCAGGTCGAGATCGAAACCGATCGGTTCGTTCTTCTCGTCGAGAAAGCCGAAAGGGGGCGTGTCGAATTTCACGCCAGCCAGAATCTTGCCGCGCTCCTTGATGGCCGCGAGCGTGTTCTGTGGTGTCTGGGCGACAGCGATCCCGCTCCAGGCGAGGAATGCCGCCGCGACGGCGGCAAGAAAACTTCCGGCATATCTCATGGTGCAGCCTCGATGAGAACGATGGGATGAAGAATCAAGTTCAAGCCGCAATACCGACCCGGGCGATGCGGTCGAGCGCCTCATCGAGATCGGTCTCGGAACAGGTGAGCGACAACCGCAGATGTCCGGCGCCGGCCGGGCCGAAGGACGAGCCCGGAAGCGTCGCGACATTGATCGTTTCGAGCCAGCGACGCGCCACCTCGACGTCATCGGCCGCCACGGAGGGAAAAAGGTAGAAGGTCGCTTCCGGCCGGCGGCAGGTGATCCCGTCGACCGCCGACAAGCGCTCGGCCGCAAGATCGAGCCTGTGACGAAACATGCGCCGATAGCCGGGCACGAGTTCGTCGTAGAGCGACAGCGCCTCGATGGCGGCGCTCTGGATGAAGCCGGGCACGCAATAGATCGAGTGCTGGATGAATTTCAGGATCGGTTTGGCGGTGCCCTTCGGCAGCGCCAGGTAGCCGAGGCGCCAGCCGGTCATGCCGAAGGTTTTCGACAGGCTGTCGACGACGAGCACGCGCTCCTTGGCACCCGGCGCCGATTGCGCGGCCGGAAACCTGCCCTCGTGCAGAAGGTCCGAATAGACCTGGTCGAACACGATCCAGAGATCGTGCCGCTCGGCGAAACCGACGACCCGGGCGATTTCTTCCGCCGAGAAGACCCGACCGGTCGGGTTGACCGGTGAATTCAGGATCAGCGCTTTCGTGCGCGGCGAGACACGGCGCTCCAGCAACTCCTCGTCGATCGTATCGAGCATCGACAAGGCGACGGGAATGCCGCCACAGAGCCGCACGCACGGCCCGTAGCTCACCCAGCCCGGCTCCGGCACCAGCACCTCGTCGCCTGCTTCCACAACGCCCATCAAGGCGGTCAAGAGGGCGAATTTGCCACCCGGCGTCACGATGACGTCGGCCGCATCGTAGTGCACGCCTGATCGCAGCGCCTCACGCCCCACGATCGCCTCGCGCAACGCCAGCAGGCCCTGCGCCGGACCGTAATGCGTGTCGCCCGCGCGCATCGCGCGCTCGGCGGCCGCGATGATGCGGGCATCCGTCTCGATGTTCGGGTCGCCGCTCGAGAGCGGGATGATCTGCCGGCCCGAGGCGCGCGCCGCCCGCACGCGCTCGGTCATTTCCACGGTCGCCGACGGCTTGAGCGAGGCAACGCGCTCGGCGAGTCTTCTAGCCATCTCTTCGTTTCCTCTTCGCGTGATTTGGTTGCGTCTCGTGATGACCGATCGGCGCCTGCGTCAAATCCTGGCTCGTTGGCGGGTCCGAAATCCGGCGACGACGAACCGGATCATGCCGGCGAACACCGCTCGCAATTCCACAACTTCGCACGCCAAGGCGGAGTTGAAAGCGCCATTAGATATCGAGGGAAGGGATTTTCGAAGACAGCCCGTTCTTGTGACAAGGCTTTTTTGGCAAACCCTTCTTGGGGAAGATCGGCCGCGCTCACATCACGGAGATTTTCTGCAATTCGACAAGAGAGGCGATACCCTTCTTGGCAAGCGCGAAAAGGGACAAGAACTCGGCCTCCGAGAAGGGCTTGCGCTCGGCCGTGCCTTGGGCTTCCACGATCGCCGCCGTTCCCGTCATGACGAAATTGGCGTCGGTCTCGGCCGTGGAATCCTCGGCATAATCGAGGTCGAGCACCGGCGTGCCGTCCACGATGCCGCAGGATACCGCCGCGCAATGGTCGGCGAGCGCTTCGCCCAGCACCTCGCCCTTGAGAAGCGAACGCGCCTTCATCCAGGTGAGGCAATCATGCAGCGCCACCCAGGCGCCCGTGATGGCCGCCGTACGGGTTCCGCCGTCGGCCTGGATCACATCGCAATCGATGACGATCTGGCGTTCGCCGATCGCGCCAAGATCGGTCACGGCGCGAAGCGAGCGGCCGATCAGGCGCTGGATCTCCTGCGTGCGCCCCGAAGGCCTCCCCGCGGACACCTCGCGGCGCGTGCGCTCGAGCGTGGCGCGCGGCAACATGGCGTATTCGGCCGTGACCCAGCCGCGGCCCTGCCCGCGCAGCCAGGGCGGTGGACGGTCCTCGAGGCTTGCGGCGCAAAGCACCTTCGTCTCTCCGAACGCGATGAGGCAGGAGCCCTCGGCGTAGCGCGCGACGCCGCGTTCGAGTGTCACCTTGCGCATCTCGTCGGGAGCGCGTTTCGAGGGGCGCATCGAGCTTACCACCCGTTCGGCAGGAGGTTGTCGAAGGCTCCGGCATCATGCGCAAGCGTCAGCGCCACGCCGAGAAGCATGCCGAACAGCAACGTGATGAGAAGCTGCCAGCGATCCGTCCGGCGACGCTTGGCGGCAATCTTCGCGCGCGCCCGATCGGTATCTTCGTGCGCATCGCCAAGGGAACCGCCGGCGGCGCCGGCCTCATCGCGCCGAAGGCTCGGAAGCGGCGCGGACAAGGCCTTCTCCCTTTCGATCAAGCGTCGCGCAAGGTAATTCGCGACGTGACGCGACATGGCCTCGATGCGATCGCTCTCGGCGAGAACGATGGTGCCCGCACGCGTGTCCTGGATGAATCGATAGCAACGCCGATCCCGCGACATTTCGACGAAGGCGACGATATCGATGAAGAGCCTCGGCTTCTCGCCGGGCACAAGACCGTGGTCGAACAATTCCGCTTCCGCCGGCACCTGCGCAAACACCGGCTCGAGCGCATCGCGCAGCAATTCGAGTCGCGCCTGCTCGGCGCCTCTAAGCTCGGCGACGACAGAAGAGCGTTCCGCATCCTCGAGCTTGGCGCGCCTGACCAACGCCTTCAGGTCCGGCGGCACGGCTCGGGGCAATTCAGCACTTTGCTCATTCATCCTCTCCACCCTTCCTTCAACGCCTGAGAGGGCGTGGCCCAAGCTCCTGGTCCAAGCTCCTGGCCCAAGCTCCCGACCAAGCCCCTGGCCGTCACCCTCTGCAAACCTGTCGCGAGCCTTGAATGCCTGGTTCGCGATCCACCCCGGCGCGCATCATAGACCTTGCGAGGCCGCGCGGCCACGCCGGAAGACTCAAGCGATTTCGTTAAAGGATTCCGGTCCGTCCTGGTTCCGCCCGGCGCTTGTTTAGCGAATTTTGCGGCGCGCCGCACCTCCGCGTTTGATTGAGGAAAGGGATTCATGCGAGTTAGCTTAACGGCACCACGGCTGAGAGAAGCCGTAAAGCCAATGGACTTTGACGATTTCGGATCACGACCGAGAGGCAAACCCGCATGCCGGAAGAGAATCTTGCGCGAGAGCCGAGCTTGCCGCAAAGCGTCATCAAGGTGGTCGAGGCCGCAAAGGCGCTCGGTCTTTCGATCGCGCCGCGCTTGATGCCGGCCTCGACCCGCACCGCGCAAGAGGCCGCCGCCGCTTGCGGCTGCGCCGTCGCGCAAATCGTCAAATCGCTGGTGTTCACCGGGGCGGCGAGCGGGCGGAACTATCTGCTTCTCGTTTCCGGCGCCAATCGCGTCGATGAAAGGGCCGCCGCGCGGCTTCTTGGTGAGGCGCTCAAGCGGCCGGACGCCGAGCGCGTGCGCGCGGCCACGGGTTTTGCGATCGGCGGCGTTCCGCCGCTTGGCCATGCGACGCCATCGCCCGTTTGGCTCGACGAGGATCTCCTCGCCTTCGATCTCGTCTGGGCCGCCGCCGGCCATCCGAACGCCGTCTTCCCGATCGATCCGAAGCTCCTGGCAAGTGCAACGGGAGCGACGGCCGCGAAGCTGAGCTGATTTTTGATGACGTCGATCCCAGGAAGCCTACCCCTTGCCGCGTCGGTGGAAATGATGGAGCGGCCCCTTCCCCGAGCCGATCTTCAACCGCTCCGCCGCGGCAAGCGCGCCTGTGAGATAGAGCTTCGCCGATCGCACGGCGGCACGCAGGCTTTGCCCCTTCGCGAGACCCGCCGCGATCGCCGAAGAGAGAGTGCAGCCCGTCCCATGCGTGTTGCGGGTCGCGAGGCGCGCCGCCGCATGACGCGCCACGCCCGTCTGGTCGATCAAAAGATCGACGCTTTCCGCGCCTGAGCCATGGCCGCCCTTGATGAGCACGGCGCGCGCGCCGAGCCGCATCAGCTTTTCTCCCTGACGCGCCATCGCGCTCTCATCGGCGGCGAGGCCCTCGCCGAGGACCGCTGCCGCCTCCGGCAGATTGGGCGTCACGAGATCGGCGAGGGGAAAGAGAAGCTGCACGAGCGTCTCGAGCGCGTCCGCCGACAAAAGCCGCGTTCCCGAGCTCGAGAGCATCACGGGATCGAGCACGACGCGGCGCGCGCGCCAGCGGCGCAAGCCTTCGGCGACGGCGGCGACGACCTCCTTTTGCGCCAACATCCCGATCTTCGTCGCCGCCACATCGAGATCGGAATAGACGGCGTCGATCTGCCGGGTGACGAAGCCTTCGGGCACATCGAGAACGCCGGAGATCTCGCGCGTGTTCTGGGCTGTCAGCGCCGTGATCACGCTCGCGCCGTAGACGCCGAGCGCCGAGAACGTCTTGAGGTCGGCCTGGATGCCGGCGCCGCCTCCCGAATCCGATCCGGCGATCGTCACCGCGACGGGCAGCTCGGATGCAAGCGACATGAAAGCGCCCGCCGAAGCTTCAGCCGCTCTTCAGCGAGCGCGTCATCGCCGCCTGAAGGCTCGCCCAATAGCGGCCGCGCTCGATAGCGGCGCGGTAGCTTTCGACGATCCGGCCGGACAAGGCATCCTTGGCGCCGGTCTCGCCGATGACATCGCGCGCCGCTGTCCGCGCCGCTGCCATCACATCGGCCGGAAAGAGAGAGACACGGACGCCCTCGCCGGCGAGCTTCTCGATCGCCTCCGCATTTCCCTTCTCGGCCTCGGCAAGCCCCGCCGAATGCTCCGCTTCGCAGGCATTGGCGATGACGGCACGCAGATCCTCGGGCAAATTCTCGAAGGCCTGGCGCGACACGAGGGCCTCCGCCGCGCCGTTCGGCTTGTTGAAGCCGGGCGCATAATAGAACTTCGCCTGGCGCTGGAGTTCGAGCGACACATCATTCACCGGCGCGAGAAGCTCGGCTGCGTCGATCGCGCCGCGTTCGAGCGCCGGCTCGAGATCGCCGGGCGCGAGCGTCACCGGGGTGGCGCCGAGGCGGGCGTAGACCTCGGCGCCGACGCCCTGCACGCGGATGCGCAAGCCCTTCATGTCGGCAAGGCTTTTCACCTCGCTGCGGAACCATCCGCCCATCGAGGGGCCGGTGTTGCCGGAAAGGAAGGCCTTGAGGCCGAAGGGCGCGTAAAGCTCGTCCCAAAACTCTTGGCCGCCCCCTTCGAAGATCCAGGCCTGATGCTCAATCGGGTCGAGGCCGAAAGGCGCGGTGGTGAAGAAGATCGAGGCCGGAAGCTTGCCGATCCAATAGAAGGAGGCCGTATGGGCCATCTCGGCGACGCCCGTCGCGACCGCATCGAAGACGGAAAGGGCCGGCACGATCTCGCCCGCCGCGAAGGCCTCGACCTCGAGCCTTCCGCCGCTCATCTTCGTGATGCGCTCGGCGAGCCGGCGCGCCGAGACGCCGGGCCCCGCGAGATTGCGCGGCCAGGAGGTCACCATGCGCCAACGGCGCGCCGTCTCGGCGCGTGCGAGCGCCGGGGCGGCGAGCGCCGCGGCGCTCATGGCGGCAAGCACGCCGCGTCTTCGCAAGGAAGGGGCGTCCCGTTTCACGATGCGCGCTCGCGCGCACGCAATTGAAGCGCCCCGTCGACGATGCGCCGCAGCGTTTGCGCCGCCGCGAGCGGATCGGGCCGGACGAAGATCGCGCCGATGACCGCGATGCCGTCGGCGCCCGCCGTGATCACTTGCGCGGCATTCGCCTCGGTGATCCCGGCGATGGCGCCCAAGGGCAGGCCGGGCGCGGCCTCGCGCGCGATGTGCAAGAGATGCTTGAGGCCGGGTATGCCGATCGGCGGATTGGCATTCGTCTTGTTCCCCGTCGCGAAGACGCCGCCGATGCAGCCGTAATCGACCGGCTCCTTCGCCAGCGCGGCGATATGCGCTTCGTTCGTGAGCGTGCGCCCGATGATGGCGGAGCTCCCGAGCTGAGCACGGGCGGCGCGCGGCAGAATATCGGCCTGGCCGAGATGCACGCCTTGCGCGCCCGTGACGAGCGCGACGTCGAGCCGATCATTGATGAGGAGCGGCACGCCCGTGCCGGAAAGCGCGTCCAGGATGGCGCGCGCCTGCTCCACCATGACGCGCCCCTCGGCGAGCTTGTCGCGATATTGCAGGATCGTCACCCCGCCCCTCGCCGCAAGTCGCGCGAGGGAGGCAAGATCGGCGCCCGGCGTCGCCGCCGGGTCGAGAATGCCGTAAAGGCGGATATCGACAGCCATCACGCGTCTCCCGTTTCGAGACGCGCGCGCGCCTCGAGCACCTTCCCGTCGAGCGCGGCGAGCGCGTCGAGAATTCCGGCCGCGAAGCTGCCTGGACCGCGCGCCGTCTCGGCCGCGATCTCGCCGGCGACGCCGATCGCGGCAAGCCCCGAGACGGCCGCAAGCAGCGGATTGCCGCAGAACGCCATGAGCGCCGCGATGAGCGCGCCCGAGGCGCAACCCATGCCGGTCACTTGCGCCATCAAAGCATGTCCGTTGCGGACCCGGATCATGATGCCTCCGTCCGAGACCGTGTCGCTCGCGCCGGTGAGCGCGACGACGCAGCGCTTCGTCTCGGCGAAGTCGCGCACATGAGACGGCGTTGGCGAGAGGCCGGCGAGCGCCTCAAATTCACTGGCGTTCAGGCGAATGATCGCCGGCCCTTGTTCCAGCATCTTTCGCGCCAACGCGAGGCGAGGCGGGGAGGCATCGACGAAGACCGGATCGAGCACGACGGGCACGCCGGCCTTCGAGGCCGCGGCGAGCGCGAGCGGAAGCGCGGCGCGGCGCTCGGCATCGAGCGTGCCGAGATTGACGAGGAGCGCACCGGCGCGCGCGACGAAACCCTCGATTTCCTCGGGCGAGGCGCTCATCGAGGGAATGGCGCCTGCCGCGAGCAGGAGATTGGCCGTGAA
>DASZIL010000134.1:0-15759 GCA_035949255.1 Beijerinckiaceae bacterium
CGGCGCCCTTTGCGGCGGACGAACCCAAAAGACGCAAGTGATCCCGGTTGGGTCGAGATAAGTTGGGAGGAGGCGCTCTCCGAGGTCGCCGGGCGTCTCGATCACTACCGCGCCGTGCACGGCCCCGAAAGCGTCGCGTTCGCCGTGACCTCCGGAAGCTCGACTTCAATCTCCGACAGCATCGATTGGGTCCAGCGCTTCATCCGGCTGTTTGGCAGCCCCAACACATGCTACGCAACCGAAATCTGCAACTGGCACAAGGATCACGCCCACGCCTTTACCTTCGGTTGCGGTCTTCCGACCCCTGATTACGCCAATGCCGATCTCATTTTGCTGTGGGGCCACAATCCCGCGAATTCCTGGCTTGCCCAAGCGCACGCGATTGGTGAAGCGCGCCAGCGCGGCGCCCGCGTCACGGTAATCGACCCGCGCCGATCAGGTTCGACGCGCGACTGTGACCAATGGCTGCGCATCCGGCCGGGAACCGACGGCGCGCTGGCGCTTGGCCTGGCTCGCTGGCTGCTGGAGCACGACGCCTTCGACGCCGGTTTTATCCGCCGGTGGAGCAATGGACCCTTTCTCGTTCGCGATGACACGAAGCGCTTCCTGCGCGGCGCCGATCTCGGGCGCGAGGATGCCACCGATTCGTTCATCGTGTGGGACGATCGCATCGAGCAGTGTCGTCTGGCCGAGGAGCCTGTCGACCCCGACGCGCTGGCGTTGAGCGGAAGCCGGCCGATCGAGACGGTTTCCGGGATCGTCTCGTGCCGGCCGGCCTTCGCTCATTACGCCGGCGCATGCTCCCCCTACACGCCGGATCGGGTCGCGCAGATCACCTCCATTCCGGCCGGAGAGCTCGAGTCGCTGGCCGCGGCGATCGCAGACGCAAAGGCCGTCTGCTATTATGGTTGGACCGGCGTCGGCCAGCACACGAACGCAACCCAGACAGAGCGCGCGATCGCTCTCCTTTACGCACTGACCGGACATTTCGATGCGCCCGGCGGCAATGTGCGCTTCCCGCAGCACCCCATCCGGCAGGTCGGTTCCATCGATCTGCTCCGACAATCGCAGCGCGCAAGGGCCCTCGGCATCGATAAATTTCCGCTCGGCCCACCTCTCGATGGCTGGGTGACGACATCGGATCTCTACGACGCCATACTCGAAGAACGGCCCTACAAGGTGAGGGCGCTCTTCGGCTTTGGCTCTAATCTTCTCGTTTCACAGCCCAATCCGGATCGGGCGCTCGCGGCGTTGCGGGCGCTGGAATTCCAAGTGCATTGTGATCTCTTTCTAACCCCGACAGCGCAGACCGCCGACATCGTCCTGCCGGTCGGCAGTCCATGGGAGCGCGAGGCGCTGCGCGTCGGCTTCGAGATCACGGCGCAGGCGCAAGAGCTGGTGCAGCTTCGACAGCGCATCATCCAGCCGCAGGGCGAAGCCCGGTCCGACATGTCGATCGTCTTCGAGCTCGCCGTCCGGCTAGGCCTAGGCGGATCATTCTTCGACGGCGACATCGATTCAGCCTGGGATTACGTCCTCGAGCCGTTGGGGATCACGGTCGAGGCGCTGCGTCGAGCCCCCGAAGGGATCAGCGTGCCGCTCGCGCACCGCTACCGCAAATACCGGGAGGAAGGATTCGCGACGGAGACGCGGCGGGTGGAGGTCTACTCCGAGCTTTTCCTGCGGCACGGCTATGATCCGGTGCCTCGTTTTCAGCCGCCCGCGGAGGCACGCTCGCCACAGCATCCCTATGTTCTGATGTCCGCGAACAGCGGCTATTTCTGCCACAGCCAGCACCGGAGCATCCCCTCGCTGCGCCGGCGCGCGCCGGAGCCCTCGGTCGATATTCACCCGGACCTTGCCCGATCGAAGGGCATCGCGGCGGGAGATTGGGTGGTGATTCGAACTCGCATCGGAAGCATTCGGCTCCGAGCCCGTCTCGACGCAGCGCTGGATCCCGCGGTCGTCGCGAGCGAGTATGGCTGGTGGCAAGCCTGTCCCGATCTCGGTCTTCCGGGATACGAACTCACGGGCGAAGGCGGTGGCGGCAACTACAACGCGATCATTGCCGATGACGTGCGCGACCCGATCAGCGGCGCGTTGCCCCTGCGCTCTTTCGCTTGCGCGATCGAGCGCGCAACGGCTGCGCCGACTCTATCTTGGCGCCCATTCCAGGTTGTGGAGCGCCAAGCGGAGGCCGAGAACATCGTATCGATGATGTTGGCTTCTGCGGATCGCGAACCTCTTCGTCCCGTGCAACCGGGTCAGTTCCTGAATCTGCGGCTCGACGGGGTCACGCGAGCCTATTCGCTTATCACGCCCGCGGAGCGCGTCCCGACGCTCTATCGCGTTGCGGTAAGGCGCATTCCGGACGGCGCGCTTTCGAGCCGGCTCGCCGATCTTCCTCTTGGAGCCATCATCGAGGCACAAGGGCCAAGCGGAACTTTCCTTCTCCCCCGTCGCAATGAGTTTCCAATCCTGCTCATCGCCGGAGGCATCGGAATCACCCCTTTCATGGGATATCTCGAAAGTCTCACGGGAAGCGCCGAGGAGCCGCAGGTCATTTTGCATTACGGTTGCCGCAATAGCGCGACACATGCATTCGCGTCCCGATTGGCGGAGCTCGCATCGCGCCTGCCGAATCTGACCGTGCGCACCCATTACAGTCAGCCGCGCGAGGGTGATCGCTGTGACCACAGGGCCCGCATCACGGCGGCGGATATTTCCGACGAGCTGATCCGAGGGCGGGCGCGAATTTATCTCTGCGGCCCGGAACCCATGATGGACGGGCTCACGAGCGGTCTCCTGGCGCGCGGTGTGCCGGAATTCGAGATCTTTCGCGAGCGCTTCCGCTCGCCGGCGACGCCCATCGCTAGCGATGGTTCGCCCCGAACGGTGCGCTTCGCGCGATCCGGCCGGACGATGACATGGAAGCCGCAATTCGGCACGATTCTGAGCTGCGCCGAGAGCGCCGGCTTAGGGATTGCGAGCGGGTGCCGGGTCGGGCAATGCGAAAGCTGCGCGGTAAGCGTCATCTCCGGCGAGGTCCGGCATTCGACGGAGCCGCTCGGAGGCCTCGACGGGCTATGCCTCACCTGCCAAGCGATTCCGATGACCGACCTTGTCCTCGACGCCTGAAGCAAGCATGGCGCCATTGGCCTGCTTTGAGCCTGGGGCCGCACGAGACGACCTTCGCTGACCGTGTACTGGCAGTCGATAGCGCAACAGCTCGTCACTGGGGCGACCTCATCGTCTTCGCCAAATTCCGCGGCTTGCGCGATTGCGGCATCTTCGCCCGTCCCGCGGGCGGCTTAAGCTCGCCCGCTGTGCGTGTCGCTCGATCGATACCTGTGGCCCGCAGCCCGCCGCGCGGCCACGCGTGTAATCAGAGATAGCGTTGCGCCAGGGCGGGGCGGTTGGCCTTCATCAAGATCGTTCGCCGAAGCTCCGCGAAATTTCCGATCAGTGCGGGATCATCGAGGCCGGGAATGCACACCACCTCGCCCTGCTTCAAGGCGGCGAGAGATGCCGCGACCACGTCGGCTGCCTTCATCATCGGCGGCATCTTGGACGGATCCCTGCCCGCGACACGATGGTATTCGGTATCGACGAGACCGGGCAGACAGGCCTGGACGCGGACCCCGCCCTCGCCGAGCTCGCCGGAGAGCGCCTCGGTGAAAGCCAGGATGAACGCTTTCGCGCCGGCATACATCGCGCGGTAGGGAAGCGGGTCGGGCGGGAGCGCGCCGCTGAGAGCCAGCAGGGAGGCGATGTTCACCGCGGCGCCCTTGCCCCGGCGAAGCATGCCGGGCAGCGCCGCACGGGTGAGGCGCGCCACAGCGCGGATATGGACCCCGATCAGCTCGTCGATGACGCCTGCCTCGATCTCGGCGAAGCGCCGGTAGCCGCCGAAGCCGGCATTGTTGACGAGAAGCTCGAGGCGCTCGTCGGTGGCGGCCCGCGTCTCGAGCTTCGAAAGCGCCGTCGCGTCGGTGAGGTCAACCGCCAGCGGCTCGGCTTCCGCCCCGGCCTCCTGGCGCAAGCGTGTGGCCAGGGCCTCCAGCCGGTCCCGCCGGCGCGCCACCAGAATGAGGTCGTAACCGTCGCGCGCGAGGCGCTCGGCATAGGCCGCACCGATGCCTGATGAAGCCCCCGTGACCAGGGCACGGGGCCGTGACTTGGGTTTTGACATCCGATGCCCACGTCAAAAGCGCAAAAGCCGCTGAATATTCTTGCGAGACACAGCGGCTTTGATCGGTTGCGGGGATAGGATTTGAACCTATGACCTTCGGGTGATGAATGTGGCAGTTTCCCGAGGGAAAGCAACAGCCACCTGCCGTTTCAATTTGCCGCTAGGCTGTCGTGAGCAGCCTGAACGGCGCTTTCAGCCAACGCGCGGCGTTCCACGACCACCCGCCGATTAAGGCGCGTGGTCGATGCCCCGCGCGGAGGTTATTTATGGCGACGAGCTGTCGATCATCGTAGGGCAAAGCTGCTAAAAGGGGATCACCATGACAAATGTGATAGTTGTCATTGGAGCTGGATCGATTGGTCAAGCAATTGCGCGGCGCGTCAGCGCAGGCAAGCACGTCTTGCTCGGCGATCTTCATCAGGCCAATGCCGATGGGGCTGCAAAAACCCTGAGCGATGCTGGTTTCGACGTGAGCACCGCTACAGTTGATGTATCATCGCGTGCTTCGGTCCAAGCTCTCGTTCAGGCGGCCGCGACGCTCGGCGAGGTTTCCGGCCTTATCCATGCTGCGGGGGTTTCCCCGAGCCAAGCGTCCCCGGAAGTAATCCTCAAGGTCGATCTCTACGGCACTGCGCTCGTGCTGGAGGCATTCGGCAACGTGATAGCGCACGGAGGCGCTGGCGTCGTGATCGCATCCCAGTCTGGGCACCGCCTCCCGCCACTCTCACCCCAGCAGAACGCCGCTCTCGCAACGACGCCAGTCGAAGAGTTGCTCAATCTCCCGATGCTGCAGCCCGATCAGGTGACGAATTCGCTCCACGCCTACCAGCTTTCAAAGCGAGGAAACTCGCTGCGGGTCATGTCAGAGGCAGTTCGGTGGGGTAAGCGCGGCGCTCGGATCAACACGATCAGTCCAGGGATTATCATCACCCCGCTCGCGAATGATGAACTGAAGGGACCGCGCGGCGCAGGTTACCGGCGCATGATAGATGTGTCCGCGGCTGGAAGAGCGGGCACCCCCGACGAGGTGGGAACGGTGGGCGCACTTCTTATGGGACCTGATGGCGCCTTCATTACCGGCAGCGATTTCCTCATGGATGGCGGAGTAACGGCAGCCTATTGGTTGGTCGAGAGGAACGATTTCATCTCACGCGAACAGGTCGTGCGCGATGGCGTTCATTGCGTGGGAGTGATCGTCGCAGAGATTAAAGATGGCCATAGCGATCCATTGTGGTCGCTAGCGAGGTATGTCCCGCGTGCTCGGAGATTGCAGCCAAGAAAAAGCCCTCGAAAGCAAAATGCTTTCGAGGGCTCAAACTGGTTGCGGGGATAGGATTTGAACCTATGACCTTCAGGTTATGAGCCTGACGAGCTACCGGACTGCTCCACCCCGCGGCAACCTTGTGAAGATCGTATCGGCTAGATAAGCGTTTTGGCGCCAATGTAAAGCGCAGGGCCGGGAATTTTTGCTACCGGCGCCGAGGCATCTGGGTAATCTCCGATGATGGCGCCCAGACAAGGATCACCCGTCGACACGAGCCCCTCCTCCCTCGATCACCCCTTTCGCAATACGCGCCCCGCGACAGCGTCGAGCTTGGCCAGGAGAGCGGGATCGCGCGCTTGCGGGCTCGTCAGGATGGCGCCGTCGAGCGCGCGGTGTGAGCCGGCCGGGCAAATAGCGCGCTCGGCCGGGAAATCGGCTGCGAGGCGCGTGACGAGCCGTTTCGCCTTCTCGGTGTTGGCGTGCATCACCGTCACGACCGAGGCCACATCGACCGCGTCGTGACCGGGGTGCCAGCAGTCGAAATCGGTCACCATGGCGATCGTCGCGTAAGTGATCTCCGCCTCGCGGGCGAGCTTGGCCTCGGGCATGTTGGTCATGCCGATCACGTCGTAGCCCAAGTTTTTATAGGTGATGGATTCGGCATAGCTCGAGAACTGCGGCCCTTCCATGCACACGTAAGTGCCGCCGCGCCTGATCTCGATGCTCTCGGCCTTCGCGGCCGCCGCGACGCGGTCCTGCAGGATCGGCCCGACCGGGTGCGCCATCGACACATGGGCGACGCAGCCTTTGCCGAAGAAGGAGCTCTCGCGTTTCACGGTGCGGTCGACGAATTGGTCGACGAGCACGAAAAGGCCCGGCGGCAGCTCCTCCTTGAAGGAGCCGCAAGCGGAGAGCGAGACGAGATCGGTGACGCCGGAGCGCTTCAATGCGTCGATATTGGCGCGGTAGTTGATGTCGGAAGGCGAGAAAGGGTGGCCTCGCCCATGTCGCGGCAAGAAGACGAGCTCCGTCCCGCCCATCCGCCCGAAAATGAGGGCGTCGGACGGTTCGCCCCAGGGGCTCGCCACGCGCTCCTCGCGCCGGTCGGTGAGGCCCGGCAGGTCATAGACGCCTGAACCTCCGATGACGCCGAGAACGGCTTTGGCCATGCGTTTCCTCCCGAAGCGCCGACGCAGCTCCCCTTCGTCGGCATGCTTTGTCGATCAGTTGAGGCGGGCCGAGCCTTTTCGCCGAAGGGAGCGTTCGCAGGCCCGGCGTTGAGGGAAGCTCGAGGATCGGCCGATACAGGAAGGCCGGCAGCTCGCGCCGCCGGCCCGCTTCTTTGGAGAGGGCCCAGCATGCGAGTCGGGGGCGGGGCGCCTCAGGCGTGAACCGCGGCCCACACCTTCTTCTTGACGAAATACATCAGGCCCGCCGCGACGAGGAGGAAGATCATCACCTCGAGGCCGTTCTGCTTGCGCTGGTCGAGCTTGGGCTCGGCGACCCACATCAGGAAGGCCGCGACATCCCTCGAATATTGCTGCACCGTCTCTGGCACGACGGGCTTGCCGTCAGGACCCTTCGGATATTCGACAACGCCGTCCTGGAGCGGAGGCGGCATGGCGATGATGCCGTTGCCGGCCGCGAACACCTCGTTGTAATTCTGCCCCGGCTCGATCTTGAAGTCGGGCGGCGGCTTCGTGTACCCCTGGAGCAGCGCCGAAATGTAGTCGGGCCCCTGCGTCTGATATTGCGTCAGCATGCTCCAGATCGCGTAGCCGACGTCCGCCGGGAACCAATCATAAGGCTCGTAGCTGCGCGCCTTGGCGAGCACCGACATGTCGGGGGGAACGCCGCCGCCATTCGCGAGCTTCGCCATCTGCACATTGGGGAAAGGCTTCGGAAACGGATCGGCCGGGCGACCGGGGCGCTTGAACATCTTGCCGTTGTCGTCCGGTCCATCCGTCACCTTGAACTCGGCGGCCAGTGCCTGGACCTGGCCTTCGGTGAACTCAGGGCCGCCCGGATCGGCGAGGTTGCGGAAATGCATATCCTCCATGGAATGGCAGTTCGAGCAGACCTCGCGGTAGATCTTGTAGCCGCGCTGAAGCTGCGCCGTGTCATAGATGCCGAAGGGGCCAGCGAAGCTCCAGGACTGGCGTTCGGGTATCTTCGGCACGAAGGTCGCGCCTTCCTCTTGCGCGAAAGCCGTGAAGCTCACGGCGCAGCCCAAGGCCGCCACCGCGGCAAGCAGCAGTCGAAGCCTTTTCATCGTTCCCGTTTCCATTCCTGCGCGGCCGTGGAAATTTGCCATTGCGCTCATCCCTTCCGCTCGGGCGCCGCGTGGGCGCCGGCCGGCATCGCGGTCGCATTACCACCGAGCACGGATTCGCTGATGGAATTCGGCAAGGGATTGGGCGTCTCGATCAGCCCGAGCAACGGAAGGATGATGAGGAAGTGGACGTAGTAATAAGCGGTGAGGATCTGCCCGACCACGATGCGGCCAGGCGTCACTTCCTTGGCGCCGATGTAGCCAAGCCCGATGCAGACGAGGATGAGCACCCAGAAGAACGGCCGATAGAGCGGCCTGAATCGCGCCGAACGCACCTTCGACGTGTCGAGCCAGGGCACGAGCGCCAGCATCAAGATGGCACCGAACATCGCCATCACGCCGGCGAGCTTCGCCGGAATGAAGAAGATGTCGGGCATCGAGCGCAGGATCGCGTAGAAGGGCAGGAAATACCATTCGGGCACGATATGGGGCGGCGTCTGGAGCGGGTTCGCCGGGATGTAATTGTCGGCATCACCCAGGATGTTCGGCTCGTAGAACACGAACCAGCAATAGACGAGAAGGAAGACGATGAGCCCGAGCGTGTCCTTCACGGTCGCATAGGGGGTGAAGGGCACCGTGTCCTTCGAGGACTTCACGTCGATGCCGGTCGGGTTGTTCTGGCCGGCGACATGCAGCGCCCAGACGTGGAGCGCCACGACGCCGGCGATCACGAAGGGGAGGAGGTAATGCAGCGAATAGAAGCGGTTGAGCGTCGGATTGCCGACCGCGTAGCCTCCCCACAAATAGGTGACGATGGTGTCGCCCACGATCGGGATCGCCGAGAACAGGTTGGTGATCACCGTGGCGCCCCAGAAGCTCATCTGGCCCCAGGGCAGCACATAGCCCATGAAGGCGGTCGCCATCATCAGGAGCAAGATGATGATGCCAAGGAGCCACAGGACCTCGCGCGGCGCCTTATAGGAGCCGTAATAGAGGCCGCGCGCGGTGTGGATATAGGCGGCGGCGAAGAACATCGAGGCGCCGTTCAAATGCAGATAGCGCAACAGCCAGCCTGCGTTCACGTCGCGCATGATGTGCTCGACGGAGTTGAAGGCGAGCGTCGATTCCGGCGTGTAATGCATCGCCAGCACGATGCCGGTCAGGATCTGGGCGACGAGCATGAAGGACAGGATGCCGCCGAAGGTCCACATGTAGTTGAGATTGCGCGGCGTCGGATAGGCGATGAAGGAAGAATGCACCAGGCCGCCGATCGGCAGCCTCGCCTCGAGCCATTTGGCGAGGGCGTTCTTAGGGACGTAAGTGGATTGACCGCTCATGGTTCTTACCTTTGTCCAATCGCGCGGCTCGGCGTTGCCCGCGGCCGCGGGGCGCCGCTCACGGCGCGGTGAGCCTCAGCCGATGCGGATCTTGGTGTCCGAAAGGAATGCATAGGGAGGGACCGCCAGATTGGCAGGCGCGGGTCCGTGGCGGACCCGGCCGAGCGGGTCATAAAGAGAGCCGTGGCACGGGCACTTCCACCCGCCATACGGCCCCTCCTTGTCGAGCGGAATGCAGCCGAGATGGGTGCAGATGCCGATGACGACGAGCCATTGGTCATGCCCGTCCTTGACGCGCGATTGCTCGGAGGCGGGATCGATCATCTCATGCCAGTCGGCGCTCTTCGATTCCTCGATTTCCTTCTGCGTCAGATGGCGCACGAAGATCGGCTTGGAGCGCCAGACCACATGCATGATCTGCCCGTCCGCGATCGGGGCGAGGTCGACATCGATGGGCGCGCCGGCCGCGATGGTCTCGGCGTCCGGGCTCAGTTGACCGATGAGGGGGGCGATCGCGGCGACCGCGCCGACCGCGCCAAAGGCGGCGGTCGCGATGTAAAGGAAGTCGCGCTTGCCTTGATCGACGCTTTCTTGCGTCGCTGCCCCCTGCGCCGTCATAGCCCCTGTCGCCACCTGCAGCTCCTTCCTGTCGCGGCCGGAGATTCTCCCAGCCGGTTGGCCGCCCGAATCGCGTCCCTGGCAAGGGGCCGCGCCGGACATCGACGGATCGCGATTTTCGCTCCGCCGCACAATGCGACCAGAAGTCGCCTTTGGCGTCCTTTGGCATAGGCGCCAAGGCCTGTCCATAGCTTCGTCCCGGAGCGGTCGGGCTCCTTAAATCAAGGTTTTCGAAGGCCAAGGCGGGGCAAGGGCGTTGCACGTCTCGCCCGCGGTCGCGACGGGGGCCCGCGACACTGCAGCCTCGCCGCAGTCCTTCTCGTTGATGCCGGGTTTATGGCCCGCGTCTCGAATTCCAATCGATCCTTTATGCGGCCGTTTCTAGATTCCGGGCCGTCGGCAACGGCAAGAGAGAGCGTTCATGCGCGGCTCCATGAGCAAATCAAGGTCGGGGCCAAAGCCCGGTTCGTCGAATCCGGGTCCGGCCTCATGGCGGCAGGGTTCCGGTTCCGGTTTCGTCATCGGTCGGGATTCGCGCGGCCGCTGGACCGCGCTCGCGGCCGGCGGGCTTGCCGGAGGCGTGTTCAGGAGCAAGGACGCGGCCATCCGCTACGCGCAAGCGGAGGCGGGACGAGCGTCCGGCGCGGTGCGCTTCACCGCCTCGCCGCTCGATCTACCCTTCAACCGCAACCAGATCGGGCGCAGCGAGGGGCTTCCGGCCTGGTGGCGTCTCGATCGCGCGACGCGCGGGGCGAAGTCTTTTGCCGAGCGCATGCCGATCACGGGCGATGCCGACCGTCGCTGGCTTGCGATCGATCTTGGGCTTGCCGCGGCCTTGGTGGCGCTTTGCCTGACGGTCGCCCTGGTGCTGTCATGACGGGTATCTTGTCGATCGGCCCGAGCACCGCGCGGTTTCCGGCGCGGAAGGGCAAGGTCGAAGGGCGCGCAAGCGCTGCGAAGACGGCGGTGCCGGCCTCAGCGGAGGCTGCGGCCGCGCCGCGATCCAACGCCCTTTCGAGGTTCGTGGCGGGAGCGCTCGCGCATTTGCGCCTCTCGGCCGGCGAGCCTCGTGAGCGTCCGCTCGCGAGCGTCAGGTCGCGCCACGCCGCGCTCGGCCTACCGCACCGGCGCCGTCCTCGGGCGGCCGCGCCTGAGAAGCCCGAGCGCGACTGCGATTGCGTGCCTTGGCAATGGTGACGCGCCGGGCCCGATGCGCGCCGGATCATCCCTTTCGGTGAAACCGGAGCCGTCCGGCGCATCTTCGTGACCTTTGCGCCCCGAGACCGTCGAAGGCGCGGCGTTGACAGGATCGCAACGGGCTCCTACCGCGTTCGCCAAAAGCAGGCCCTCTCCTTTTCGCCTGCGGGAGGCGAGCATCATGACGAAATTCCCCCATTTCATCGGCGGCAAGCGGGTCGAGGGCAAGTCGGGCCGCTTCAGTGACGTGTTCGAGCCCATGACCGGCGAGGTGCGCGGGCAGCTCGCGCTCGCTTCGCGCGCCGAGGTGCGCGCGGCCGTCGAGAACGCCAAGGCGGCCCAGCCGGCCTGGGCCGCGACCAATCCGCAAAGACGCGCGCGCGTGCTCATGAAGTTCCTCGAGCTCGTGCACAAGGAATATGACGCACTTGCCGAGCTCCTGGCGCGCGAGCACGGCAAGACCATCCCCGACGCGAAGGGCGACATCCAGCGCGGCCTCGAAGTCGTCGAATATTCGATCGGCGCGCCGCAGATGATGAAGGGCGAGTACACGGAAGGGGCGGGGCCGGGCATCGACATCTATTCGATGCGCCAGCCGCTGGGCGTGGTCGCCGGCATCACGCCTTTCAATTTCCCGGCCATGATCCCGTTGTGGAAATGCGCGCCGGCGCTCGCTTGCGGCAACGCCTTCATCTTGAAGCCTTCCGAGCGCGATCCCGGCGTGCCGCTCAGGCTCGCAGAGCTTTTCGTCGAGGCCGGCCTGCCGGCCGGCGTGTTCAATGTGGTGAACGGCGACAAGGAGGCGGTCGACGCCATCCTCACCGATCCGGACATCAAGGCCGTCGGTTTCGTCGGCTCGACGCCGATCGCCGAATATGTGTTCAAGACGGCGACCGCCCATGGCAAGCGGGCGCAATGCTTTGGCGGCGCCAAGAACCACATGATCGTGATGCCGGACGCCGACATGGATCAGGCCGTGGATGCGCTCGTGGGCGCGGGCTATGGCTCGGCAGGCGAGCGCTGCATGGCCGTGTCGGTCGCAGTGCCGGTCGGCGAGAAGACGGCGGACGCGCTGATGAAGAAGCTCACGCCGCGCGTCGAGTCCCTGAAGATCGGCCCTTCCACCGATCCATCGGCCGATTTCGGCCCACTGGTCACCAAGGAGGCCCTGCAGCGGGTCAAGAATTATGTCGAGATCGGCGTCAAGGAAGGCGCCAAGCTCGTCGTCGATGGCCGCGGCTTCAAGATGCAAGGCTATGAGAACGGCTACTACATGGGCGGCTGCCTCTTCGACCATGTGACCAAGGACATGCGCATCTACAAGGAGGAGATCTTCGGCCCCGTGCTCTCCGTCGTGAGGGCCAAGGATTACGACGAGGGGCTCGCACTGGCGAGCGACCATGAATACGGCAATGGCGTCGCGATCTTCACGCGCGACGGCGACGCGGCGCGCGATTTCGCCACGAAGGTCGATGTCGGCATGGTCGGGGTCAATGTGCCGATCCCGGTGCCGCTCGCCTATTTCACCTTCGGCGGCTGGAAGCGCTCGGCCTTCGGCGACCTCAACCAGCACGGGCCTGACGCCTTCCGCTTCTACACCAAGACCAAGACGGTGACCTCGCGCTGGCCGACCGGCGTGAAGGAAGGCGCGGAATTCGTGATCCCGACGATGAGCTGAGGCCGCCGTCGTCGAAGCGAGCTTGGAATAGCGGTTCGAGTTAGAGTCAGGGTACCCGGACCGCCAATCGGTTCGGGCCAGCGAAGGTGAGATTCGCAAGCCCTCCCATGTTGAAGACGCGACTCAACGGTGAAGTGCTTGACCGACAGGTATCGGCATTGCGTCGAACTTTGAGCTCAGGCGCGATTTGCGGGCCGGTCGCCCCACCTCGCATTCCATAAGCCCGTCAAGCTCATTGAGCTCGGCCGCGTGCCGGCGTCCCCATTCGCAAAGCGACATGATCACGGGTTCGAGGCTCAGCCCCAGCGGGGTCGCCGAATAGTCGACGCGCGGCGGAACCTGCCGATAAACTTCGCGGTTGAGGAGACCGTGCTCCTCCATCTCGCGCAGCTGCTGAACCAGCACCTTTTGGCTCACATTCGGCGCCAAGCGCTTCAGCTCCGATAATCGCTTCGGCCCGTCGAACAGATGGTAGAGGATGACGGCCTTCCAGCGGCCGGCAATGACCTTCAATGCCCGTTCGGCCGGCAATAACGGGAGACGTTTCATCGGTGCTTTCACAGTCACCTCCTGGTAAGTAGGGCACCAAAGAGTGCGTAGCACCGAATTCGAACTTACGGCAAATACCTCGCCGCTGCATCCAGTGACGCGAGGCGTCCAATGAGAGCCGTCCAATTCCGCCATTTCGGCGGGCCGGAAGTCCTCGAGCTTGTTGAAGCACTGACACCGAAGCCTGGCGCGGGACAGGTTTTGGTCCGCGTGCGCGCCGCCGATGCGCATCCTGCCCTCGAAGGGCGAGGCACGACGGGCAAGCTCGTCTTAGTGCCTTAGTCGGGCTGAAAGTTTGCATCGCGATGCGTGTGTTTATCGTTCATGCTCACCATGAGCCGTCGAGCTTCAACGGCGCGCTGACACACGAAGCCGTCGCCGCGCTCACGGCCGCAGGGCACGAAGTCGTTGTTTCCGATCTCTATGCGATGGGTTTCGACCCGGTATCCGATCGCCGCAATTTCCTCACGGTAAAGGACCCCGACCGCCTTCGGCAACAAACCGAAGAAACGCATGCGAGCGAGCACGACGGCTATGTACCGGCATTGCAGGCGGAAATGGATAAGCTCGCCTGGTGCGACACGCTCATCTTCCAGTTCCCGCTCTGGTGGTTCGGTTTGCCCGCAATCCTGAAGGGATGGGTGGATCGTGTGTTTGCAGTCGGCCGTGCCTATGGCGGCGGGCGATGGTTCGACCGAGGGGTCTTCGCGGGAAAGCGAGCCATGTGCTCGGTGACGGCCGGCGGCCCCGCTCCGATGTTTTCGGAGCACGGAATCAACGGTCCCTTGACCCGCCTGCTCTTCCCGATCCATCAAGGCATTCTGCAATTCGTGGGCTTCACGGTCATGGAGCCGTTTATCGTCCATGCGCCGGCGCGCCTCAGCGATGAAGAGCGCGCTGGGTATCTCGCCCGCTACCGCGAACACGTCCTCAGTCTTCCCTCGGCGCCTGTTCTTCCTGGGCCGAAAACCGCGGATTATGACGAACGTCTCGTCTTGAAGGCTGCGCTACGTTCCTGACCATTATTCTCGGCGCTCGTCCGCCATCCCATTGTGCGACAACAAGGCCATTGTGGGTTCTTCCACAGCCCGCACCTCGATTCCCGTCGAGGGTAAGGAATGTCTCATCTTCTGCGCGAGGAATCCCAGGGGCTGATGAGATTAATTTCCGCATGCTCGAAATGCCTGACGTTCCGGGTCGCGAGCGAAGCCATCCGTGTGAGCGCGATGCCTGCGATCATGCTGTCGCGTAGTTCGGTAACGCGTCCTAGGGATTCGGCTCGCGCCATCAGGCTAGCGGTTTGCTCCGCCGATGTCTCATCAAAGGCGAGCACGCGGCCTTGCAAATCCTCGATAATGATGTGGTCGAATTCCTTCTCCAGCTTCGCTCGGCGTCGTCCGGCTGGCATTCGGGCGATTCCGAAACGAATTTCGAGGACCGTCACAGATGTCGTCCAAATCGACGTTAGAGCCTGACGGTCCAGCCAATCAACCACAGCCTCATCGGGGCTATCATACATGAGGGCCGAGATGACGTTAGTGTCGAGGATGATCATTCCTCAAAGGGGCTCTTGATCTTGTAACCTCGCAAGGGTGGAAGCTCTTCACCCTCTCGCAATCCGATGTGCTTGAATCGCGCGGCAATCCGGCTACCGAGACCAGTCCGCGGCGGACCCTCCGGTTTGAGCGCATCACGCAAGATGTCACGGACCTCCGCCTCCATGCTTTGGCCATGCCGAAGGGCACGCCGCCGCAGACGCTCCTTCACGTCATCTTCAAGCCTGCGAATCAATAACTGGGCCATGTCTTTAACTGGACCATGTCTTTCGGGCTCGGGCTACGCGCTATCACGATATCATATTGATCGCGTAAGAGCCAAGACACGATCGCTGGTGCTTTTCCTTTCCGGCGACTCGGCCCATATTGGAGCGCATGGCCAAACGATCAGAACCGTCGCGCCCGGCGAAAGCGGGGAAGGACCCGCACGCCATCATCCATACGCGCGCGAAGGCTTCGAAGCCGGCGGGAAAGCCGCTCGACGAGCATCTTGCCGCCTTGCTCAACCCGGCACTCAACACCGATGCGTCGTCCTCCGGCTTCGGCGAAGCACCGCAAGCGCGTTTCGAGCCGCCCGTGGCGGAACAATCGGGGCGCCGCGCCGTCATCCCACCCTCTCCGGACGCCCTCATTGGGGCGCCGGCCACGGTCGAGGCCTTGTCGAAGCTCCTCACCGAGGGCGATCCTCGTATCTCCAAGGACCGGCCGTGGATGCCGCATCGTCCACCGCGTCCCGAGAAGACCGAGGGCGGTATCCGCTTCGCCTCGGTGAGCGGCTACGAGCCCGCCGGCGATCAGCCGCAGGCGATCGCCGAGCTCGTCGATGGCGTGCGCCGCTTCGAGCGCGACCAGGTGCTCCTCGGTGTCACCGGCTCGGGCAAGACCTTCACCATGGCCAAGGTGATCGAGGCGACGCAGCGCCCGGCCCTCATCCTCGCGCCGAACAAGACGCTCGCCGCGCAGCTTTACGGTGAGTTCAAGAGCTTCTTCCCCAACAACGCGGTCGAGTATTTCGTCTCCTATTACGATTACTACCAGCCCGAAGCCTATGTGCCGCGCACCGACACCTATATCGAGAAGGAATCCTCGATCAACG
>DASZIL010000135.1:0-15774 GCA_035949255.1 Beijerinckiaceae bacterium
GGCAACTGCCAGCCGAGCGTCCGGTTCAATGCGCGGATAGTAGCACTGGCGTTCACCAGCCAGTTGCCGGCGGAGTCCTGGCTCACATCCTTGTGTGTGACCGCGTTCGGATCGGTGGTGAATTCGCCGACGATCTCCTCGAGGATATCCTCGAGCGTGACGAGGCCCATCACCTCTCCATATTCGTCGACGACGAGCGCCACATGCGCCTTGCGCGCACGGAACGCCTTCAGCTGATCGGCCAGGCTCGTCGTGTCGGGAACGAACCAAGGCTCGGTCGCGATCTTCGCGAAATCGAGCTTCGTGGGATCGCCATGGGCGGCGGCGAGCGCGCGCAGCACATCCTTGGCGTGCAGGATGCCGACGATATTCTCCGGGCTGTCGCGCCAGATCGGCAAGCGCGTATTGTTGGAGGCGAGCACCTCTTGCAAGATCTCAGGCGCCGGGAGCGCGACGTTGACGCTGTGCATATTGGTGCGATGGACCATCACGTCGGAGACTTCGAGCTCGGAAAGATCGAGGAGCCCGCCGAACATATCGGCCTCGTCCTTCACCACCGCTCCCTCCTCCTCGAGAAGGTCGACGGCGCCCCGCAGCTCTTCGGTCGCCGAGAGGATCGGCTGGTTCTCCTCGATGCGTACGCCGAAAAGGCGAAGCAGGCCGCGAATGAAGGCCTCGATGGCGCTGAGGATGGGCCCGAGCACCGCGACCGTGATCGAGACGGGGCGCGCCAAGAGGAGCGCGGTGCGGTCCGGCTTCGCCACGGCGATGGTCTTCGGCAGAACCTCGGCGAAGACCACGACGAGCACCGACATCGTGGCCGTCGCATAGATCACGCCGGCATCGCCGAATAAGGCGACGAAGATCGTGGTGGTGAGCGCCGAGGCGCCGATATTGACGATGTTGTTGCCGATCAGCATCGCGCCGATCAGGCGCTCGCGCGAGCCGAGGAGCCTATTGACCCGCCGCGCCGCCGGATTGCCTTGGCGTTCGAGCGCCGTCATGCGGGCGCGCGAGGTCGCGGTCAGCGACGTCTCGCCGGCGGCGAAAAAGGCCGAGAGGGCGAGCGAAAGGATGATGACGACCACCACCCAGAGGTCGAACACGCCCTCGTTCACCATCGCGACGCCTCAGCCATTCGAGCGCAGCTCCGCGCTCAGGAAATCGCGCAAGCGCTGAAGCTCGATGCCGCGCTGGATGAAGCTCTTGCCGATGCCGCGCGCCAGGATGAAGGTCGGCGTGCCGTCCTTCACCTTCTTGTCTTGCGCCATGGCGGCGAGCAGCGCGTCGAGCGAACCCGCGCCGCCTCGAACATGGGCGAGGCGCGAGGGAAGGCCGGCCGTCGCGAGATGCGCTTCGACGCGCTTGGCGTCTTCGGGATCGGCGAGGCCGAGCGCGGCGGAGAAGCGAAACGCCATGGCGCAACCGATCGCCACGGCCTCGCCATGCACGAGACGGTTGCCGTCATAGCCCGTGACCGTCTCGAGCGCATGGCCGAAGGTATGGCCGAGATTGAGGAGCGCCCGCTCGCCGGTCTCGGTCTCGTCAAGCGCCACGATCGTCGCCTTGGCGCGGCAGCATTCGGCGATCGCCTCGGCGCGCGCCGGCCCGCCCGAGAAGATCTCGGCACGCTTCGCCTCGAGCCAATCAAAGAATTGAGGGCGGTCGATGAGCGCGTATTTCACCACTTCCGCATACCCCGCTCGGAATTCGCGCACCGGCAAGCTGTCGAGCGCTCGCGTGTCGGCGAGCACCAGCGCGGGCTGGTGGAAGGCGCCGATCAAGTTCTTGCCGAGCGCGGAATTGATGCCGGTCTTGCCGCCGACCGAGGAATCGACTTGCGCCAGAAGCGTCGTCGGCATCTGCACCAAAGCCACGCCGCGCCGCGCGCTCGCGGCCGCAAAGCCCGCAAGATCGCCGACGACCCCGCCTCCGAGCGCGATCACCAGATCGTCACGCCCGATCTTGGCGGAAAGGATCGCCTCGCAAACCTGCTCGTAAACCGAATAGGATTTGGAGCGCTCGCCGGGCTTGACGCTGATAACGGCGGAACGGATCCCGCAAGCGCCGATCGCCGCCGAGACCTTTTCGGCATAGAGAGGGCCCGTGTTCTCATCGACCACGATCGCCGCAGCCTTGGCCCGCGAGTTTCGCGCGATGAGCGGCCCTGCCTTCTCGAAAAGGCCTTCGCCGATGAGAATCTCGTAAGCGCGCGCGCCGAGCTCGACTTTGACGCAAAGCGGAACCGGTTCTGACGCCGCCTCCGGCGCGGAGCGTTCGGCCGCCTTCCCGGACAAGGGATCTGCCGCCTGCTCGTTCACGATGAAGCCCCCGCGCGAGGATGAAGGCGCAAATGCGCCACGAGAGAAGCGATGAGCGCGCCAACCACCTCGTCATGCGGGCGCTCGCTCGAGTCCACGATGAGGTCGGCGCGCGCGTAGATGGGTTCGCGCAAGGCGAGGAGGCGCGCGACCTGCGCAGCGGGATCGGCGGTGCGCAGCAACGGCCGATTGTTCCGCCGCGCGATGCGTTGCATCAGCGTCGCGGTGTCGGCCCGCAGCCAGACGGAGATGCCCGCCTCGGCGATCGCCTCTCGGGTGCGTGCGTCCATGAAGGCCCCTCCTCCCGTCGCCAGCACGCAAGGTCCTTCGCCGAGGAGGCGCGCGATCACCCTTCGCTCGCCTTCGCGAAAATAGGCCTCGCCATGCCGATCGAAGATTTCCGTGATCGTCATGCCGGCCGCCGTCTCGATCTCGGAATCCGAATCGACGAAAGGCAGGCCGAGCCGCGTCGCCAAGCGCTTGCCTATCGATGTCTTCCCCGACCCCATCATGCCGACGAGCGCGATCACGCGCCGGCCGACAGCGGTCCCGAGAAGCGCACCATCGGTCGCCGCCGCATTCGCGCCCTCGCCCGAAGCGCCGCGCCGGGTCGCCCCATGAATGTCGCTGTCGCTCGTCAACCCTTTATCCCCCGACCCGCCGCGGCACGAGCCGCGGGCAGGCGGTTCATTTGAACCCATTCTAACAAAGCTCGACAGCCCTGTCACAGCATCGGTTGCCTCTCGGAGGGGATGTATTTAGACGAATTTTTGTTCCGTTACTTTATTTTCTCGCCTGCTCCTTCCGCGAAACGATTTGCCATTTTTGCGGATGATGCTCGAGCGTTTATGATCATACGTGCCGCTCCCGAGCGGTGGGGCAGGAAGGTCGATGCCGACACTTTTCAAGCTCATCGCGATCCTCGTGATGCTCGGCTGCCTCGTTATCGGCGGCATGCTCGCGCTCGTCGCCCTGGTCCAGCCGGAACATCGCACGATCACGGTCACCGTGCCCTTGCCGAAGCCCAAATCATGAATGCGATTGTCGCCTTTCTCGCCATGTTGTCAGCCGAGCGCGGCAGCGCCAAGAACTCGCTTCTCGCTTATGAGCGCGACATCGAGGACTACGTCGCCTTCCTCGAAAGCCGAGGCGCCAACGAGATCAGCGCGACAAGCGCGGACATCAGGGCCTTCCTGGCGCGGCTCGCCGAACGCGGCTTCAAGCCCTCCTCCACCGCGAGGCGGCTCTCGGCCCTGCGTCAATTTCACGGCTTCCTCAGAGCCGAGGGCCGGCGGCATGATGATCCCTCCACCATGATTTCCGGGCCGAAGCTCGGCCGCGCTCTGCCGAAAATCCTGTCGGTCGCCGAAGTGGATCGGCTTCTTGCCGGCGCGGTCGAAGGGATCACGGATGCCGAAAGGCCGCGCGGCGAGAGGTTGCGCCGCGCGCGGCTTTCCTGCCTGCTCGAGCTCCTCTACGCGACGGGCTTGCGCGTCTCGGAGCTCGTCGCTTTGCCGCGCTCGGCAGCAGCGGCGAAGGAAGCGCTCATCGTCAAGGGCAAGGGCGGAAAGGAGCGGCTCGTGCCCCTCAACACGGCGGCAAAACAAGCCATGGCGACCTATTTGGCGCTTGCCGATGAAATCCGCGAGGGAGCGCATGCCGGAAGCTTAGGCAAAAAACCGAGACGCGCCGCCCCGAGCGGGCCCGAGGCGTCGCCGCACCGAAGCGGCAAGCGCTCGACGCCGCGTCCCGCGAAGCCTGGAAACTATCTCTTCCGGGCCGACAGCGCCTCGGGCCATCTTCCGCGCCAGGTTTTCGCCCGTGAATTGAAGGCGCTCGCGGCAAGCCTCGGAATCGAGTCGCGGCGCGTCAGCCCCCATGTCCTGCGCCACGCCTTCGCGAGCCATCTCTTGCAAAACGGCGCGGATTTACGCGTCGTGCAAGAGCTCCTTGGTCACTCCGACATCGCGACCACACAAATCTACACACATCTTCTCGACGAGCGCGTCAAATCGATGGTGCGCGACCTGCACCCTTTGGGAGACGCCGAAGGGAAAAGAGGTGACACTTCATGACGCTTGGGACCAATGGCGTAAACGCCGCGCAAATCGAGCATTGGAACGGGCCGGCTGGCGAAACCTGGGTCAGGCTGCAAGCGCGGCTCGACGCACAATTGGCGATGCTCGGCCGCCTCGCGATGGATCGCGCCGCGATCCGTCCCGGCGAGGCCGTTCTCGACGTGGGTTGCGGCACGGGCGAGACGACGCTCGAGCTTTCACGGCGTGTGGGTGAAAGCGGCAAGGTGCTCGGCGTCGATATCTCGCGCCCCATGCTTTCGCTGGCGCGCCGGCGGCTCGAGGCTGCGGGCCTTTCCCAAACCCGCTTCGAAGCGGGCGACGCCCAAACCCATGACTTCGCTCGAGGCGGCTTCGACCTCGTCTTTTCCCGTTTCGGCATCATGTTCTTCGCCGATCCGGTGGCGGCCTTCAAGAATCTACGCGCCGCTCTCGGGAAGCAAGGGCGCCTGGCTTTCGTCTGCTGGCGGCGCGTAGCCGAAAACCCCTGGGTGGCGGTGCCGATGGCGGCCGCCTTCCAGCACATTCCGCAGCCCCCACCGCCCCCGCCCGGCGGACCCGGCGAATTCGCCTTCGCCGACCGTGACCGCGTGCATGACATTCTTTTAGGGGCGGGCTTCAGGGACATCACGATCGAGCCCGAGGATATGCTCATCGGCGGCGCGAGCCTCGATGTGACGGTCGACACCACGCTCTCCATGGGGCCGGTCGCGGCCGCCTTGCGCGAAGCTGATCCCGCGAAGCGAGAGCCGGTCGCCTATGCGCTTCGTCAGGCCTTCACGCCCTATGACGGAAGCGAGGGCGTGCGGCTTGGGGCGGCGGTTTGGATCGTAAGGGCGAGTAGCGAGTAGTTAAATCGTGAGTAGTGAGTAGTGAATAGTGAAAAAATAAACTGATAAGCAGCAATCACTTCTCACTTCTCACTTCTCACTTCTCACTTCTCACTTCTCACTATTCGCTATTCGCTATTCGCCTCACCGACGCCGCAGCAGGAACACCGCTTGCTGGCCGAAGATGTTCCAGAACCACCAAGGCGCGTTGACGCCCACTGGGCGCCCCGCCTGATCGAGCGCCACTGCCTTCTCCACACGCGCATTCACCAATTCGGTAAGGGCCACGAAGTCGCGGATTGTGCAAAAATGGATGTTGGGCGTGTCATACCAGGCATCGGCCAGCGTCTCGGTCACCGGCATGCGGCCGCGGAAAGTGAGATGGGTCCTGATGCGCCAATGGCCGAAATTCGGAAAGGAGACGATGGCGCGCCGCCCGATGCGCAACATGTGCTCGAGCACGGTCTTCGGCGCGAAGGTCGCCTGCAAGGTTTGCGACAAGATCACATAGTCGAATGCATCATTCGGATAGGCGACGAGGTCGGTATCCGCATCGCCCTGGATGACGTGCAGCCCCTTCGCCACGCATTCATTGACGCCCGCCTGCGACAGTTCGATGCCGCGCCCGTCGACAGCCCGGCGCTCCGAAAGCATCTTGAGGAGCGCACCGTCGCCGCAGCCGACATCGAGCACGCGCGAACCCGGCTCGACCATTTCGGCAACCGTAAGAAGGTCGACGCGCGTCGACGAGACTTCGTTGAGCGCCAGCACGGCCATGTTCATCGGCTCGAGCCGATCCGGCTCGACGGCACCACGGGCGTCGCCTCGACCCGTTCCGCCGCGCGATCATTCTGCAAGCCGCTTGCGGTTTTTTCCGAAAACACGGCAGCCGGCCCCAAGCCGCGCGCACGCGCCGCCGCATCGATGAAGCCACCGGTGGTGGCGAAGAGTTCGGGCACGTCGAGCAGAAATGCGTCATGGCCCCTGTCGGTCGCGATCTCGACGAAGGACACGGAGCCGCCCGCAGCGTTCAACGCATGCACGGTGGCGCGCGAATCCGCCGTCGGGAACAGCCAATCGGACGTGAAGGAGACGAGGCAAAAGCGCGTGCCCGAACCCTGGAAGGCACGCGCGAGAACACCGCCATAGTCGGCCGCGAGATCGAAATAATCCATGGCGCGCGTGACGTAGAGATAGGAATTCGCGTCGAAACGCTCGACGAAGCTCATGCCTTGGTGGCGCAAATAGCTCTCCACCTGAAAATCCGCGTCGAAGGAGAAAGTCGGCGCCTCTCGGTCTTGCAGGTTGCGCCCGAATTTTCGATGCAGCGCCTTCTCGGAGAGATAGGTGATGTGAGCCGCCATGCGCGCCACGCCGAGCCCCTTGCTCGGACGAGTCCCCTCCTCGACATAGCGCCCCTTGCGCCAATCGGGATCGGCCATCACGGCTTGCCGGCCGACCTCATGAAAGGCGATGTTTTGCGCCGAATGCTTGGCCGCGGTGGCGATCGGCAAGGCGCAGAAGACGCGCTCCGGATAGCTCGCGGCCCATTGCAGCACTTGCATGCCGCCCATCGAGCCGCCGAGCACGCAAAAGAGGCTTTCGATCCCGAGGCGGTCGATGAGCTTTGCCTGGGCGCGCACCATGTCGCGGATCGTCACCATGGGGAAGTCGAGGCCCCAGGGCTTGCCGGTCGCGGGGTTGGTCGAGGCCGGGCCCGTGGTGCCCATGCAGGCGCCGAGCACATTGGTGCAGATGACGAAGAAGCGGTTCGTGTCGATCGGCCTTCCGGGGCCGACCATCGTGGTCCACCAGCCTTGCGCGCCGGTGACGGGATGGCGATTGGCGACATGTTGGTCGGCCGTAAGCGCATGACAGACGAGAACGGCGTTGGCTTTGCGCGAATCAAGCTCGCCATAAGTCTGGTAGGCGATCTGGAAGGGCGCCAAATCCACCCCGCAATCGAGCCGCAACGGATCCTCCGGACCGAAGCGGGCGAGGCGGCTCGAGGGGTTATCAACCTCGCCCAGACGAAGCGCGGGAGTGAGCGTTTGGGTCATCATGAGCAAAGCTCGCATCTCCTTGCACGAAACACAAAGCGCATGAACGCAGCGCCGGTGCCGGACAACTCGTTCGATATTCCGAACGGAGCGCCATGTAAACAAGAATGGTCTCTCATTCCGCTTTCTTCTTGAACAGGATGAGGATGGCCACGAGCGCGAGCATGGCGGCCGGAAGGAAAAGCGGGCGCGAGGTCACCGCCATGGCGCATGCGGCAAGGATTGCGCCCAGGCCGTAGCAGATCCAGATCACGACGAGCAGGGTGGGTGCCGTCTTCGCCATGGCCGCCTCGGCCTGCGGGCGCGCGATCAGCCACGCCGCGCAGAATTCCGCGAGGCGCGCCATGGTCGTCGTGACCACGACCGTCGAGGCAACGACCGAGCGAAAGCGCGTGACGGAGACGGCCTGCATGCCCATCGCCGTGGCGATGAGCACGAGCGAGAGCGTGGCGCTTGGCTCGATGAAAGCGGCCGCGAGAATGAACGCCACTTCCCCGATGAGCGGAACGACCGTGAGTTCGCGCAAGAGACGCAAGATGAAGCTCGCGAGCACGACCCCGACGCAGAAGGCCCCTAGCGTCATTCCGCGCTGCAAGGCGATGTCCCAACGGCCGCCGGCGAGAGCGAGGCCGGCAAGCACGGTGTTGCCGGTCATATTGGCCGCGAAGACGCCGCTGTTCACATAACCGACCGCGTCGGCGAAGCCGGCGGCCGCGCAGAGGAGCCCCGCGACGCCGATATCGTCCATGAACGCGGACCCCGTCTTGCCGGCAAGGGCACCCAGTCTTTGCCGCCACATCGACTTCATCTCAAACCTCCTTCGCCGCGACGAAGCGGCAACGCATGAAGCGCCCTCGGGGAAGGGCGTTTCGCCGGCTGAGCCGCGGGCATGGCTGTCCCGCGTGAGCATGCTTGTAGTTGCGGTCCTGACATGATCAAGCCGTGAGCCTGTCTTCGAAACCGGGATAGCCGCATTCACTCGCGAGCTCACGTTGACCGTTCACATTGAGGGTTACTTGGCGAACCGCGCGGCGACTTGGGGGCTTTGATATGGCAACCGCACTCGCTGGCGTGATGTCGCGCCTCAACCATCGACCGTATTTCCTCATCGGCCTTGCGACCCTGATGTGGGGCGGCAACGTCGTCGCAGGCCGCATGGCCGTCGGCCAGATCTCTCCGATGAGCGTCACTTGCTTGCGCTGGTTCATCGTTTGCGCGCTCTTCAGCCTGACCCTTCGGCGCCAGCTCGCCGCGCAATGGCCGCTCGTTCAGCCGCATTGGCGAAGGCTAGCCATCCTCGGCGGGACCGCATTCACGCTCTTCAACGCGCTTTTCTACGTGAGCGCGCAATATACGAGCGCCGTGAACATGGCGGTGCTGCAAGGCACCTTTCCGGCTCTCGTGATCTTGGGGATGGCGATTATCTTCGGCGCCGCCATCACAGGGGTGCAGGTCATGGGGATCGTCGTGACCTTCTGCGGCGTCGCCATCATCGCGAGCAAAGGGGAGCTGCGCACCTTGATGGAGTTCACCTTCAACCGCGGCGATGTGCTGATGCTCATCGCCACAATGATCTTCGCGGGCTACACGATCGCGCTTCGCGATCGCCCGAAAGCCTCGGGGCTCGTGGTTTTCGCGGTGCTCGCGGCGGCGGCTTTCCTTACCTCGGTTCCGTTTCTCGCCACGGAAATCCTCTTGGGCGCGAGCTATTGGCCAAGCTTCAAGGGGATTTGCGTCCTGATCTATGCCGCCATCGGGCCGTCGCTTCTCGCGCAGATCTTTTACCTCAGAGGCGTCGAGCTGATCGGGCCCAGCCGCACGGGCGTTTTCTACAATCTCGTGCCGGTGTTCGGCGCCCTTCTCGCTGTCGCGATCCTGGGCGAGCCCTTCCGTCTCTACCATGCGCTCGCCTTCATTCTCGTGCTCAGCGGAATCTGGCTCGCCGAGCGCAAATCATTGCCCGGACGGCGGCGGGAGGCAGATAGCGGCGAAGTGAGGGGTGAAAAGTGAAAAGTGAAAAGTGAGGAGTCCCTCTTCACTTTTCACCCTGAACCCTTCACCCTTCAGCTGAAGCACCATGGACGAACTTCCCGATCTCTTCCAGGGCTTTGAGACGCGCCTCGTCGAGGTGAGCATGGGGCGCGTCTTCGCGCGGATCGCGGGCGAAGGGCCTGCGCTCGTGCTCCTGCACGGCTTTCCGCAAACCCATGCCTGCTGGCACCGTGTCGCGCCCGCCCTCGCCAAGACGCACCGTGTGATCCTGCTCGACATGCGCGGTTACGGAAGCTCCTCCGCGCCGCCGAGCCGAGGCGGCGAAGCTTACGCCAAACGCGCGCTCGCGATCGACGTCATCGAGGCCGTGGAACGCCTCGGACATGACCGTTTCGCTTTCGCCGGCCATGATCGGGGCGCGCGCATCGGCTATCGACTCGCGCTCGATCACCCCGGACGCGTCGAGCGCCTCGCGCTTCTCGATATCGTGCCCACCTTCAAGGCTTGGCAGGAAATTCGTGCGGGCCGCCAACAGGCGAGGCATTGGGATTTCCTGGCAAGGCTCGAGCCTGAGCCCGAGACCGAGATCGCGCGCGACCCGATCGCTTATGTGGACGGGCTGATGACCGCGTGGAACCGGCAAAAATCGCTCGACGCTTTCGACCCGCGCGCCTTGGCGCATTACCACGCGAGCGCCAGCAAGCCCGAGCGGGTTCACGCCTTTTGCGAGGATTACCGGGCCGGCGCCACGCTCGATGTCGAGGCCGACGAGGCCGATCTCAGGGCCGGTCGCAAAATCGCCTGTCCCGTGCTCGTGCTGACCGGCCAGTTCTATCTTCCGGGCGGCGAAGCGGCCGCACTTGCCGCATGGCGCGAGAGCTTCGCGCCGCAAGCCGTGAGCGCGAGCCTTCCATGCGGCCATTTCCTCGCGGAAGAGGCGCCGGACGCGACCGTGGCGGCCCTCACGCGCTTTCTTTCAGGTCCCCGATGATCGCCAAAGGCCGCAAGCGAGCCGCACCGAAAGGGCCGAGCATTGCGCTTGCGCTCGGCGGCGGCGGGGCGCGCGGCCTTGCCCATATCGCCGTGCTCGAGGCGCTCGACGAGATGCGCCTTCGGCCCGTCGCCATCGCCGGCACCTCGATCGGCGCGATCATCGGAGCGGCTTACGCGGCTGGCGTACCGGCCGCGCGCCTGCGGGCGCATGCGCTCTTGGCGCTCCGCAATCGCACCAAGGTCTTCGGCGCCATGTTCGAGGCGCGCGTGGGTCGTTTCGGCGATCTCTTCGCGCGCGGCAACCCGATGCTGCTCGACGGCGAGCGGTTGCTCGATCGCTTCTGGCCCGAGGAGGTTCCCGACACTTTCGAGGATCTCGTCATCCCCTTCATCGCGGTCGCGACCGATTACTACGGGCGCGGCGCGGTCGCCTTCTCGTCCGGCGCGCTTGTCAGCGCGGTCGCCGCCTCGATGGCGCTGCCGGGCCTGGTGCGGCCGGTCGGCATCGGCGGACGCCTCCTCATCGACGGGGGCGCCGCAAACCCGCTGCCTTGCGACATCGTCGCCGGCAAGGCCGATATCGTCGTCGCGGTCGACGTGACGGCCCCGCCCTCGGCCGAAGAGGCCCGCGCTCCGGACGCCTTCTCGACGCTCTTCGCCGCGGCCCAGATCATGCAGGTCGAGATCGCCAAAGCGAGGATGAAGGCGCGCCCGCCGGACATCCTGGTGCGGCCTGCCGTCGATGGCTTCGGCGCGCTCGACTTCTTCAAGGCCGGACGCATCATGGAGGCAGCGGCGCCGGCGAAAGCTAAGCTCAAGGAGGAGCTGGCGAACCTCATCGGCGCGCGATGAAGCCTCCGGCCGGGATCTGGCGGCCGATCAGCCGCGCTTAGCTTCGAAGAAGGAGCGCAGCAGCATCGCAGTTTCCCCCTCCCTGATCCCACCATAGATTTCCGGGCGATGGTGGCAGGTTGGTTGCGCGAAGATGCGCGGCCCGTGCTCGACGCCGCCCATCTTCGGGTCGTGAGCGCCGAAGTAGAGCCGCCGCAGGCGCGCGAAGGAGATCGCCGTGGCGCACATCGCGCAAGGCTCGAGCGTCACGTAGAGATCGCAAGCGGTGAGCCGCTCGGAAACAAGGTGCGCCGAGGCGGCGCGAATGACGAGCATCTCCGCATGCGCGGTCGGGTCCTTGAGCTCGAGCGTGCGATTGCCCGCGGAGGCGATGAGCTTGCCGTCATGGAGGATCACCGCGCCGACCGGCACCTCGCCGCGCTCGGCGGCCGCGCGCGCCTCCTCGAGCGCAAGCCCCATCGGATCGAGGCGAGAGGAAGGGGGTGTCGAGTGCGACATGGCGCCGGACCTCACGACCAGATGCCGGGGCGGGAGCCGGCGCACTTCGCCGTTGTATTGCCCGATGGCTCTGATAAGCGAAGATCATGTCCGACGACAATGAAGAAAATGACGGCAACCCCGCGCGCTTCGCGGATGCCGGTCGGCGCGACGGTAAAGCGGCGAGCGGTCAGCACTCCGAGCGCGATGGCTCCGGAAATGGACCGGTAGGAACGAAGTCGCGGCATCGAAAGAATAGGTTTCGCGACCGTAAAGGCGCCCGCGAGGATGCATCTACGTCCGCTGTCGGAGCTCGCTTACGGCCAGGATTTGCCGATGCTTCGCCGCCGCCCGCGCCGGGCGACGCGGGCGAGCGCATCTCCAAGGTCATCTCCCGCGCCGGTGTCGCCTCGCGGCGCGATGTCGAGCGCATGATCGGGGAAGGCCGCATCATGCTCAATGGCGAGACGGTGACGACCCCGGTGCTGCTGGTGAAGCCGAGCGATCGCATTTTCGTCGACGGCGCGCCGCTTCCCGTGAAGGAGCGCACGCGTCTTTTTCTCTATCACAAGCCGCCGGGGCTGGTGACGACCGAGAAAGACCCGGAAGGGCGCGCCACGGTGTTCGCGGCCTTGCCTGAAGGCTTGCCGCGCGTCGTCTCGGTCGGCCGGCTCGACCTCAACACGGAAGGCTTGCTTCTCCTCACTAATGACGGAGGCCTCGCACGCCTCCTCGCCCATCCGAAGACCGGCTGGCTGCGGCGCTATCGGGTGCGCGCCTTCGGCGAGATCACGCAAAGTGAGCTCGACGGCTTGAAGGACGGCATCGAGATCGACGGCATGCATTACGGTCCGGTCGAGGCCAAGGTCGATCGCGAGCAGGGCTCCAACATGTGGCTCACGCTCGGGTTGCGCGAGGGCAAGAATCGGGAAGTGAAGCGCATTCTCGAGCATTTCGGGCTCAAGGTGAATCGCCTGATCCGCGTCTCCTTCGGCCCCTTCCAGCTCGGCGAGCTCGAACAAGGCGCGGCCGAGGAGGTGCGCACGCGCACCTTGAAGGATCAGCTTGGTCCTGAGCTCGCGCGCGAGGCGAAGGTGGATTTCTCGGATGACACCGCAAGCGCGTCTCCCCGAGACGCGACGCAGCGCCGAGAGAGCGCACGCCATGGAGAGCGAGAGCGGCGCCGAGCGCAAGCGCCCCATGGAGAGGAGGCGCATCAACGCCGAGGCTGGCACCCCGACCCCGCGGGTCGCGAGCCGCGTGATCGCGATCGCCCTTTCAACAAGCGCGATCGGATCTCGAGCGATCGGCCCGTCATCGGCCGGCTTCCCGAAAAGAGGGGCGACGCCGATGAGGCGCGCGCCTTGCGCAAGGCACAAGCGATCGCGCAGGGCCGGCGAAGCGCTGCCCATCGCCATAGCTGGCGCGACGCTGAGAGCTGGGCGGCGCGCGGCGAACGAAAAAGCGGCGCGCAAACGGGAACTACGAAACGGCCTCATCGGCCATTCCGTGCTGGAGAGCCGGCAAAACCGGATGAGCGCCGCCATGTGCGTGGCGGCAGGATCGCGGATCGAAAAGGGCGCAGCGTCCTCGTCGAACGGGTCGCCCCGGACCCAGCGGCGGCGGCGCACCACCCGGCAAGCGGCGAAGCGAGGAGAAGCGCCGATCGCACTTCCCCTCCACGCGACACCGACGTGTTGCGCCGCAAGTCCCGCCGGGAGCAAGGGCTCTCGGGACCGCCGCGCGACAAATTCCGCGCGAGCCGACCGGCTGCCAAGAGCCGAACCGACACCTGGAAGGCAAGAGGAGGCGATCGCCCGGCTTCCCGTTTCGACCATCGGCCGGGCGACGAGCGCCCGTCTCGTCACGAAGGGGAAGGCCGCCAAAACCGCGACCGCGATCGCCCATGGCGTCGAGAAAAAATCGAAGGCAACAGGGCGCGCAGCGAGGGCAACAAGGCGCGGCACGAGGGCTTCGGGCGTGACAAGCGTTCCGACCAAGCAAAGCCGCGCCAGGATCGCGCCGAACACCTCAATCGCCTTCGCGAGCGACCGGAGATTTCACAAGCCCAGCGCGAACGCGTGGAAGGTTTCAAGCCGCGCCGCGAGCGCCCGGGAGGCTTCAAGCCGCGCAGCGAGCGCGAGCATGGTTTTGAGCCGCGCGGCTCCGGGCCGCGTCGCACGCGTCCGGGGCACTTCCAGCCTCGGCCGCCTCACCCCGACAGGCCGCCGCGCAAGCCTCCCCGCTGACGCGCTTTTGGCGACGGAGCCACCCCGATGAGGATCGTCGCCGGCCGCTTTCGCGGCCGCGCCATCGCCGCCCCTTCAAGCCGGGCGATCCGGCCGACATCCGACCGCTTGCGCGAGACGATCTTCAATATTCTCACGCATGGCCATGGCGATCCGGTCACCGGCGCGCGCGTGCTCGACCTCTTCGCGGGCACCGGCGCGATGGGGCTCGAAGCGCTCTCGCGAGGCGCGAGCTTTTGCCTTTTCGTCGATCAGGGGACCGAGGCGCGAAGCTTGATGCGCTCATCGATCGAGAAGCTCGGATGCGCGGGCCAGGCGCGCATCTTCCGGCGCGACGCGACGAAGCTCGGCACCGCAAAGCCGCTCGCGCCCTTCTCCCTCGTCTTCTGTGACCCGCCTTACGGGCGCGACCTTGCCGCGCGGGCGCTTGCCGCCGCGCTCGCCGGCGGCTGGATCGCCCCTGACGCCACGATCATCGTCGAGGAAGCCGCCGATCGCGCCTTCACCTTCCCTTCAGGTCTCGTCGAGACCGAGCGGCGCACGCAAGGTGACACGATGATCGCATTTGCGGAGGCCGCGGGGGAAGAAGCCGTGTCCGTGGTGCCTCCGCAGCGTTGTTTCTGACTGCATCGACCCGAAGCCGCCATGCGGACGATCGTGACAGGAACGAGGTGCCTGTGCTCCAACAAGGACTACCATGCCGGCCATCCGCCTTTGGGGACATTCGAGCTTGGCCGCCATCGAATGGCCGGAAGTCGCGTCGTTCCGCCGAGCCGCTCCCCGAAGCCTCTGGAAGAGCTCGCAGGCTGGACCATCTGACCGGTCAGTTTCGACGCATGCTGTCCCACCAGGGGCAGACGCCGGTCATCTTCTGGTAGTTGCCGTCGATCACCTGCACCGGAGCATGCCGCTGCGTCTGCTCCGGCATGTCCGGGTCGCCCAGGGCCTCGAACAGCCCCTGATGACCCCACATGCTGCCCACGCTGGTCATTTCCTCCGGCTGCCAGGTTGCGTCGTCGACCTCGCGTCCGCCCCAGCCGCACTCCACGAGGATATCGCCAGGCGTGCGCATGTAATACGAGAGCATCAAGTCATTCGGATGCCGCCCAAGCTTCGCCGCGATTCGCTCCGGCTCGGCGCGCACCATGTCGTAGCCCTGGCCGACATCGTCGAGAGAGAAGAATTCCACCATCAGATGGTGCATCCCGTTCCCCGGCGCGCCGACGATTGCGACGCTATGGTGGCGTCCGTTGACATGCAGGAAGTAGGCGGGGATCGGCGTGCGCATGTAGTCGCTCACCTTGAAGCCCAGCAGCTCGCAATAGAAGGCCCGCGCCGCCTCGATGTCTTGCACTGCCAGCAGCGCGTGGCCCATGCCCTGCGCGCCAGTCCGGAAGCCCGCGATGTCACGGGCCGGCTTGAACGGCGTGTCCGCGATCATGGCGCCATAAAACGCCTCCAGCCGGTTGCCGGCGGGGTCGGCGAATGAGATCAACCCGGCCACACAGCGCTGGTCGGCCAACGCGGCCGGTTCGCGCTTCACCATGACTTTGGCCTTCTCGAGGCGGGCCGTCAGCGCATCCAGCGCCGCGGCATCCGTCACCTCCCAGCCGAACACTTGGGTGCCCGACGCGATGCCGCGATCGACGAAGAAACGCTGCTTGCGGTCATCCATGCGGAACGCGCGCATCCCACCGCCGTGATCCACCTCCTGCATCCCGAGCCAGGCAGGCACGAACGCGCTCCAGTCCTCGACCTTGGTCGACCCAACTCCCAGATAGCCGAATGCCTGTATTTCCACGGCGAGCCTCCTGTTTTTACTTTTTTCGTTGAGCGTTTTCGGTCGATCGATACGACGCTACACCCTAACGAGCCCGAATAGGAAGCTCCGGCACCCCAACAAACCTTGACTACACCGGGAACAT
>DASZIL010000136.1:0-9622 GCA_035949255.1 Beijerinckiaceae bacterium
GCCGCCCGGGCGCCGCATGGGCCATGCCGGCGCGATCATTTCCGGCGGCAAGGGCGACGCGAAGAGCAAGACCGAGGCGATGGAGGCGGCGGGCATCAAGGTTTCGCCCTCGCCCGCGCGCCTCGGAAAAACCTTGGTCGAGGTCTTGAAAGGCTGAAGGGCCTGCGGCGAGCATAAGCCAGGCGGGACACTGGCGAGCGCCGTAAACGGATCGGAAGGCGTTTGCGGGCAGGTTACGTCAAGCGCAATTTCGTAAAAGGCCGTCAAGGCACCATATCGATATCACCACCTCACAGCTCGACAGGGTGAGGCGGCTCGAGGCTTCAAGGAACAGACGATGGCTCGCCAACTCCCGAATGACGCATTCTCGAAAAGCTCCTTCCTCTATGGCGGCAATGCCGCCTATGTCGAGCAGCTTTACGACACCTACCGGCGCGACCCCGCGCAAGTCGATCCGAGCTGGCGCCAGTTCTTTGAGGGGCTGAAGGACGAAAGCTCGCTCGTCGAGAAGAATGCGGAGGGCGCCTCCTGGAAGCAGAGGGATTGGCCCGTCCCCTTGAACGGGGAACTCGTCTCGGCGCTCGACGGCAATTGGCTCACGATCGAGAAGGCAGTCGGCGAAAAGATCAAGACCAAGGCCGATCTTTCGGGAAGGGAGCTCTCGGCGGCCGAGATCGCTCAGGCGACACGCGACAGCGTCCGCGCCATCATGATGATCCGCGCCTACCGCATGCGCGGCCATCTGCACGCCAATCTCGATCCCTTGAATCTCGAGCCGAAGCGCGACCATGAGGAGCTGCACCCCTCGAGCTACGGCTTCACCGAAGCCGATTACGACCGCAAGATCTTCATCGACAATGTGCTGGGTTACGAATTCGCGACCTTGCGCGAGATGCTCGCCGTCCTCGAGCGCACCTATTGCTCGACGATCGGTTATGAGTTCATGCACATCTCGAACCCGCAAGAGAAGGGCTGGCTCCAGGAACGTATCGAAGGGCCCGACAAGGAGATCGCCTTCACGCCGGAAGGCAAGCGCGCCATCCTCAACAAGCTCGTGCAATCGGAGGGCTTCGAGAAATTCGCCGATCTTCGCTATCGTGGAACGAAGCGCTTCGGGCTCGACGGCGCCGAGGCGATGGTGCCGGCGCTCGAGCAGATCATCAAGCGCGGCGGCGCGCTCGGCGTGCGCGAGATCGTGCTCGGCATGCCCCATCGCGGCCGCCTCAACGTGCTCGCCAATGTGATGCACAAGCCGACGCGCGCCATCTTCCATGAATTCAAGGGCGGCTCCTTCACGCCCGATGAGGTCGAGGGCTCAGGCGATGTGAAATACCATCTCGGCGCCTCGTCCGACCGCGAATTCGACGGCAACAAGGTGCATCTCTCGCTCACCGCCAATCCGTCGCACCTCGAGATCGTCGATCCCGTGGTGCTCGGCAAGGTTCGGGCGAAGCAGGATCAGCATGATTGCCCGCCCGACCAGCGCATCGCGGTGATGCCGCTCCTGATCCATGGCGATGCCGCCTTCGCGGGACAAGGCGTGGTCGCCGAATGCTTCGGCCTTTCGGGGTTGAAGGGGCACCGCACGGGCGGCTCGGTGCATTTCATCATCAACAATCAGCTCGGCTTCACCACCTACCCGCGCTATTCGCGTTCCTCGCCCTATCCCTCCGACGTCGCCAAGATGGTCGAGGCGCCGATCTTCCATGTGAATGGGGATGATCCCGAGGCCGCGGTCTTCGTCGCCAAGATCGCGACCGAGTACCGCCAGAAATTTCAAAAGCCCGTCGTCATCGACATGTTCTGCTATCGCCGCTTCGGCCATAACGAGGGCGATGAGCCGGCATTCACCCAGCCGCTGATGTACAAGACCATCCGTGCGCATAAGACGGCGCTCGCCATCTATGCCGAGAAGCTCGTCGCCGAGGGCGTCATCGCCGAGGGCGAAGCCGAGAAGCTGCAGGCTGCATGGCGCCAGCGCCTCGACGAGGAGTTCGAGGCCGCCCAGTCTTTCAAGCCGAACAAGGCCGATTGGCTCGACGGCGCCTGGTCCAAGATGCATGCCGCGCGGCTCGACGAGGACGATGCCCGGCGCGGCCGCACGGGTGTCGAGGAAAAGACGTTGCGAATGATCGGCGAGCGCATCACAAGCGTGCCGAAGGGCTTTGCGGTTCACAGGACCATTCAGCGCTTCCTCGACAACCGGCGCGAGGCGCTGAAGACCGGCAAGGACATCGATTGGGCAACCGGGGAATCGCTTGCCTTCGGCTCGCTCTGCCTTGAAGGTCGCCCGGTTCGGCTGTCCGGCCAGGACAGCGAGCGCGGCACCTTCTCCCAACGCCACAGCGTGCTCATCGATCAGAATACCGAAGACCGTTTCACGCCGCTCAATCACATCGAGGAAGGCCAGGCGCGCTACGAGGTGATCAACTCGATGCTCTCGGAAGAGGCGGTGCTCGCCTTCGAATACGGCTATTCGCTCTCCGAGCCGAATGCCTTGACGCTGTGGGAAGCCCAGTTCGGCGATTTCGCCAATGGCGCGCAGGTCGTCTTCGACCAGTTCGTATCCTCGGGCGAGCGCAAATGGCTGCGCATGTCGGGCCTCGTCTGCCTCCTGCCGCACGGATATGAAGGCCAGGGGCCCGAGCATTCCTCAGCGCGGCTCGAACGTTTTCTGCAGATGTGCGCCGAGGACAATATGCAGGTCGTCAATGCGACGACGCCCGCCCAATATTTCCATTGCTTGCGCCGACAGCTCAAGCGCGATTTCCGCAAACCCCTCATCCTGATGACGCCGAAATCGCTTCTGCGTCACAAGCGCTGCGTCTCCACGCTGGATGAGTTCGGGCCGGAGGCCACTTTCCACCGCTGGCTCATGGATGATGCGCAACGCTTGCCGTCGGAGGCGGTCAAGCTCGTCAAAGACGCAAGGATTCGCCGTGTGGTGATGTGCTCCGGCAAGGTCTATTTCGATCTTTACGAGGAGCGCGAGAAACGCGGCATCGAGGATGTCTATCTTCTGCGCGTCGAGCAGCTTTATCCCTTCCCGCTGAAGTCGCTCGCCCAGGAGCTCGTCCGCTTCAAGAATGCCGATCTCGTCTGGTGCCAGGAAGAGCCGAAGAACATGGGCGCCTGGAGCTTCGCCGAGCCGTGCCTCGAATGGGTGCTCGGCCAAGCGGGAATCAAGGCAAAGCGCGCGCGTTACGCGGGCCGTCCGGCGACGGCGGCGACGGCCGTCGGCGTCATGTCCAAGCACCTCGCGCAAATTCAGGCTTTCATGGACGAAGCCTTCGCGCCGTAGCGGACGATCCAAAAACCGCCCTCACCGGCCTTCGACCGCAATCTTGCGGTCGCCTCCTTCTTCGCGCCCGCGGATCCAAGGCAAGCGGAGAGATTGACCCATCGCGACGGGAGGGCCAGAGTCGAAGTCGTGGCGCTGGGACGAGAGGATGTGTCCGCTCCGGGGTGCCGGGCCGGGAATCCAAACGGAATTCGAACTTCAGTTCAGGAAGGGCGATCCACCGGCCATGTCCTTGACCAAGCCCGTGCTCCTCGTCGGCGGCGCGACCGCGCTCTCGAGACTGCTGGGCTTCGTGCGGGACGCCTTGATTGCCGCAGCGCTCGGATCTGGCCTCGTCGCGGACGCCTTCTTCGTCGCTTTCCGCTTGCCCAATCTTTTCCGGCGCGTGCTCGGCGAAGGCGCGCTCAACCCTGCCTTCGTGCCGGTGCACGAGCGTATCCGATCCGAATTTGGAAGCGAGGCTGCCGCAAACTTCACCCATCGCGCCATCACCGGCGCCGGCGTGATCCTCGTCACGCTCGCCATGGCCGGGGATATCGCAGCGCCCGGCCTCGTGCTCGCGCTCGCTCCCGGATTTTCGGATGATCCGCTGAAATTCGCGCTCGCCGTCAAATACACGAGGCTCGCCTTTCCCTTCCTCGCCTTCGCGGTTCTTGCCTCGCTGATGGCCTCGGCGCTCAACTCGCATCGGCGCTTCGTGAGCGCAGCGCTCGCTCCGGTGGTCGTCAACATCATCCTCGTCGCGCTTCTGATCGCCTTGCGGCTGACCGAGCAGACGGAACCGGATAGCGCGCGCTTTCTCGCGAGCGCCGTCGGGCTTTCCGGCTTCGCGCAAGCGGGCTGGCTCCTCTTCTCCCTTTGGCGGAGCCCGGAGGGACTGCCCTTCACGCGCCCGCGCTGGACGCCCGAGCTTCGCACCCTTTGCCTCCTCGCGCTTCCCGGCATCGCCGCGAGCGGAGCGACCCAGATGGCCGTTGTCGCGGCGACGCAAGTGGCCTCGGCGCTGCCGGGCGCGGTGTCCTGGCTCTATTATGCCGACCGACTCTACCAGCTTCCGCTCGGCTTCATCGCGGTGGCGATGGGTACGGTGCTTCTTCCCGAGATCGCGCGCTGCGTGCGTGAAGCCGACCAGGGCGGGGAATCGGCGGTGATCAATCGGGCGTGCGAGCTCGCGCTCCTCGTCACCTTGCCGGCCGCGGCCGGCTTGCTCGCCCTTTCCACGCCCATCGTGTCGGTGCTTTTCGAGCACGGCGCCTTCGAGGCGCATGACACCGTCGAGACGGCACATGCCGCGCGCTGGCTCGCGTTGGCGCTCCCCGGCGCGGCGCTCGCCAAAATTTTCGCTCAGCCCTTCTTCGCGCGCGAGCGGCCAGCCGTGCCGCTGATCGCCGCGCTGGCGGTGGTCGTGATCACGCTCGGCTTCGGCTATCTGCTGCGCGCCCATCTCGGCGCCGCGGGCATCGCGCTTGCCATCGCTCTCGCCGCGACCGTGCAAGCGAGCGTCCTCGGCGTGGTGCTCGAGCGACGCGGCATCGCAGCGCCGGAGCGAAGGACGATCGGGCGTTCGCTTGCCATTCTCGCCTCGGGCTTGGCCATGGCGGTCGCGCTAAGGGCTCTGCGACCCATGGCGGCCCCGCTTCTCGCGCCCACCCATTTCTTCGCGACGCGCTTTGGCGTGCTGCTCGCGCTTTGCGCGCTCGGCGCCTTCTTGTTCGGCGCTCTCGTCTTGGCGCTTGGCGGCATCGACCGCGCAATGCTGAGCGCGCTCCGGCGTCCCAAGGGAACTCCCGCGACGCAAGAGGGCGAAGGCGGCCCGATCAGCGAACCGCCGCGGCGCCAATGGGCGGACGGCTGAAATCACTCCCCGGCACCGTACATCATTTGCCGTTGACGCAGCCGCGCAAACCGGCCTTGCCTCGCTCCCGGCGGTGCCATAAGCCTGCCGCCTCATGAATCGGAGCGCATCGATGCCAGCCTTCAAAGAGCGTGTCTTTTCCGGCGTCCAGCCGACGGGCTCGCTGCATCTCGGCAATTACCTCGGAGCCATCAAGCGCTTCGTGGAATTGCAGGCGAGGATGGAGTGCATTTATTGCGTCGTCGATCTGCATGCGTTGACGATTGCCACCCCGCCCGACGAGCTCCGCGATGGCATTCGCGGCGTGACCGCGGGCTTCCTTGCCGCGGGGCTCGATCCCAAGCATTCGATCATCTTCAACCAGAGCCAGGTGCATGAACACGCCGAGCTCGCCTGGATTTTTTCCTGCGTCGCGCGGGTCGGCTGGCTCAACCGCATGACGCAATTCAAGGAGAAGGCCGGGAAGGATCGCGAGAACGCCTCGGCTGGCCTCTATATCTATCCGGTGCTCATGGCGGCTGATATCCTTGCCTATAAGGCGACGCATGTGCCGGTCGGCGAGGATCAGAAACAGCATCTCGAGCTCACGCGCGACATCGCCCAGAAATTCAACAACGATTACGGCGCGGCAATCGGCGCGCGCGGGCATGGCGAAGCCTTCTTCCCCCTCACCGAGCCCTTGATCGGCGGCCCGGCGGCGCGCGTCATGAGCCTGCGCGACGGCTCGAAGAAAATGTCGAAATCGGACCCTTCCGACTATTCGCGCATCAACCTCACCGACGATGTCGACACCATCGCGCAGAAGATCAGGAAGGCGAAGACCGATCCGCACCCCCTCCCCGAGACGGTGAAGGAGCTCGAGGCGCGGCCCGAGGCGGAGAACCTCGTCGGCATCCTCGCCGCCCTCACGGACGCGACGCCCGAGCATGTGCTCAAGCAGCATGCCGGCGCGCAATTCTCGCAATTCAAGAGCGTCCTCGTTGATGTCGCCGTCGAGAAGCTCGGCCCTTTGCGCGCCGAGATGATCAAGCTCTCGAACGCGCAAGATCACATCGACGCCGTGCTCGCCGATGGCGCCCGCCGCGCGAGCGCCATCGCCCGTCCGATCATCGAGGAGGTGAAGGAGATCGTCGGTCTCGTGAGGGCAAGATAGGGCGCGGCAACGCCCGCCGGGAAGCGTTCAAATGTGGATCGACCGCTTCTCGACCGCGAGAGCTGCCTCCTTCACCGCCTCCGTCATCGTCGGATGGGCGTGACACGTGCGGGCGAGGTCTTCCGACGAGCCCTTGAACTCCATCAGCACCGCGGCCTCCGCGATCATCTCGCTCGCGCCGGCGCCGAGAATATGCACGCCGAGGACCTCATCGGTCGCGGCGTCCGCCAGAACCTTGACGAAGCCTTCCGTCGTGCGGTTTGCGCGCGCGCGTCCGTTCGCCATGAAGGGAAATTTGCCGACCTTGTAGGCGATGCCCTGGCTTTTCAGTTCTTCTTCGTTTTTTCCGACCGAAGCGATTTCGGGAAAAGTGTAGACGACATTTGGAATGACCGCGTAATTCACATGGCCCGCCTTGCCGGCGATGATCTCGGCGCAAGCCATGCCCTCATCCTCGCCCTTATGCGCGAGCATGGGTCCGCGCACCACATCGCCGATCGCGTAAATGCCGGGAATATTCGTGCGGAAATGCGCGTCGATCTCGATGCGGCCGCGTTCATCGAGCTTGATCCCGGCTTCCTTGAGCCCGAGGCCCTCCGTCATCGGCTTTCGCCCGATCGAGACCAGGACGACATCGCCCGTCATGGTCGTGGCCTCGCCGCCGGCCGCGGGCTCGACGGTGAGAGTGACGCCGCTCTTCGTGACTTCGGCTTTCGTCACCTTGCGCGAGAGATGGAATTTGGCGCCTTGCTTTTCCATGAGGCGCTGGAATTGCCTGGCTGTCTCCAAGTCGATGCCAGGAAGGATGCGATCGAGATATTCGATCACCTCGACCTCGGACCCGAGGCGCCGCCACACCGAGCCGAGCTCCAGGCCGATGATGCCGGCGCCGATGACGAGAAGCTTCTTGGGCGGCGCGGGAAGCTCGAGCGCCCCGGTCGAGGAGACGATCCGTTTCTCGTCGATCGTGACGCCTGAAAGTGGCGTCACATCCGAGCCCGTAGCGATCACGATCGACTTCGCCTCGAGCATTTTCGTCGAGCCGTCCTCGGACTTCACCTCGACCTTGCTGGCCGAGACGATACGGCCGACCCCGTGAATTCCGTCGATCTTGTTCTTCTTGAAGAGGAAGGCGACGCCATCGACATTCGCCTTCACGGTCGCGTCCTTATGCGCCATCATGGCCTTGAGATTGAGCTTCGGCGCGGAGACCTCGATGCCGAAAGCCGCAAGCCCATGGCCTGCCTCCTCGAACAGCTCGGAAGCGTGCAGCAGCGCCTTTGAAGGGATGCAACCGATGTTGAGGCAAGTGCCGCCATAGGTCGCCCATTTCTCGACGACGGCGGTCTTGAGGCCGAGCTGCGCCGCGCGAATGGCGCAGACATACCCGGCCGGCCCGCTTCCGATGACGATGAGATCGTAAGGCATTTTGAGATTCTCCGGGGCCGCGTCGAGCTGGCTTCTTCCTTGAAGCCAGCAAGCTCCGCGGGCTCAGCGTTCAATCCGCGCGATGCGCTTGCGCGTCACAGGTCCAAGATCAGCCGCGCGGGGTCCTCGAGTCCCTCCTTCACGCGCACCAGGAAGGTCACGGCCTCCTTACCGTCGACGACGCGGTGGTCATAGCTCAGCGCGAGATACATCATCGGGCGGATCACCACCTGGCCGCCGCGCGCGACCGGCCGGTCCTCGATGCGGTGCATGCCGAGGATCGCCGATTGCGGGGCGTTGAGGATCGGCGTCGAGATGAGCGAGCCGTAAATGCCGCCGTTGGTGATGGTGAAGGTGCCCCCCTGCATCTCCTCGATCTTGAGCTTACCGTCGCGCGCCCTTTTGCCGAAATCGGCGATCGCCTTCTCGACGCCGGCGAGCGAGAGCGCATCGGCGTCACGCACCACGGGCACCACGAGCCCCTTATCGGTGCCGACCGCGATGCCGATGTGATAGTAATTCTTGTAGACAAGGTCTTCGCCGTCGATCTCGGCGTTGACGGCGGGAAGCTCCTTCAACGCCTGCACGCAAGCCTTCACGAAAAACCCCATGAAGCCGAGCTTGACGCCGTGGCGCTTCTCGAAGGCGTCCTTGTATTGGGCGCGGAGTTTCATCACCTCCGACATGCCGACATCGTTGAACGTCGTCAGCATGGCGGCGGTGTTTTGCGCATCCTTCAGGCGGCGTGCGATCGTCTGGCGCAGCTTCGTCATCCGCACCCGCTCCTCGCGCGAGGCATCATCGGGCGGCGCCGGTGCGCGAAGCTGAAGAGGCACTGGTGCCGTCGAAGCCGGAGTTGCGGCAGCGGGGCTCGCAGCGCCCGCGCCGCCCGCGATCGCGTGCAGCATGTCGCCCTTCGTCACGCGACCGCCTTTACCCGTACCGGCAAGAGCTGAGGGGTCGACGCCGCTCTCGGCGGCAAGGCGCGCGACGGCTGGGCCATTCGCATTTGCCGAGGCGGCCGCACGCGCCGCCGGATCTGCCGGCTTGGCGGAACTCGAGGCCGAGGCGGGCTCGGCTTTGCGAGGCTCCGAGGATTTGACGGAGGCGGCCTTTCCGGGAGCGGCCGCCGCGCCTTCCGTTATCGAACCGAGAACGGCGTTCACCGCGACGGTCTGGCCCTCCTTGGCAAGCTGTTCGCCGAGAACACCTGCCGTTGGCGCATTCACCTCGAGCGTCACCTTGTCCGTCTCGAGCTCGACCAGCGGCTCGTCGGCCTTGACGGCCTCGCCGGGCTGCTTGAACCATCGCCCGATCGTTGCCTCCGTGACGCTTTCGCCAAGCGTCGGCACGCGGATTTCAGTGGCCATTTCGTTGCATTCCCGAGCTGTCGGGCGGTCCTGCCGCCGCTACCAGATAATCACGTCGAGGCCGGCACGAAACCGGCCAAGCCTAAGAAGACCAACCTCATCGAGCGAGCCGCGCGAGGGGTTCTCCGCTCAGCCGATACACCGTCCATTCGTCCTTGGCCACGGCCCCGAGCGATTTGTAGAAGCCGATCGACGGCGCGTTCCAATCGAGCACCGACCATTCGAGCCGCGCGAGGCCTTCGGTGACGCAGCGGCGCGCCAATCCCCGGAGCAAGGCCTTGCCGATCCCATGGCCGCGCAGCGCTGGGCGCACGAACAAATCCTCGAGATAAAGGCCATGACGGCCCCTGAAGGTCGAGTAGTTGTAAAACCACAAGGCGAGGCCCGCCGGTTCCCCTTTCCACTCGGCGATGTCGGCGAAGACTTTCGGAGCCTCCGAAAACAGCGCTTGCGCGATCATCCCCTCGGTCGCCTCGACCTCCTCAAGCAGGCGCTCGTATTCGGCAAGCTCGCGC
>DASZIL010000137.1:0-9199 GCA_035949255.1 Beijerinckiaceae bacterium
CTATTGCGACGAGATCAAGGGCAAGCTCGCCGATATCGGCATCGTCGTGAGCGAGCTCTCGACCCATTTCCAAGGCCAGATGGTCTCGGTGCATCCGGCCTATGATGCCTTGTTCGACGGCCAATGCCCGGAGCCGCTGCGCGGCGATCCCGAGAAGCGCCGCCATTGGGCGGCCGACCAGGTGCGCAAGGCCGCCAAGGTGTCGCGCCGCTTCGGCCTTACCGAGCATGTGACCTTCACGGGTTCGCTCGCTTGGCCTTTTTTCTACCCGTATCCGCAACGGCCGGCCGGCCTCATCGAGGAGTGCTTCGCCGAGCAGGCGAGGCGCTGGCGGCCGATCCTCGACCTCTACGACGAGAACGGCATCGATCTCTGCTACGAGATCCACCCGACCGAGGATGTCTTCGACGGGGACAGCTTCGACATGTTCCTCGACGCGGTCGGCGGCCACAAGCGCTGCAACATCAATTACGATGCGAGCCACTACATCAAGCAGGGGATGGATTACCTCGGCTTCATCGATGCGTATCACGATCGCATCAAGATGTTCCACGTCAAGGATGCCGAGTTCAACCCGACCGCCAAGCAAGGCGTTTACGGCGGCTACAAGGGCTGGCTCGAACGCGCCGGGCGCGACCGTTCGCTCGGCGACGGCCAGGTGAATTTCAAGGCGATCTTCGCCAAGCTCGCGGCTTACGATTTCGCCGGATGGGCCGTCTACGAATGGGAGGATTGCCTGCAGCATCCCGAGGTCGCGGCGAGGAAGGGCGCGCAATTCATCGCCGACCACATCATCGAGGTGACGGACCGGGTCTTCGATGATTTCGCCGCCACGGGCGCCGATCGGGCGACGAATATGAAGCTTCTCGGCATCGGGCCCTGACGCATGGTGCATGCGACGAGCGATGCGCGAACGGGAGTGAGGCGCTTGCGCGTCGGCATGGTGGGCGGCGGGCGCGATGCCTTCATCGGCGCGGTGCACCGGATGGCGACGCGTCTCGACGATCTCATCGAGCTCACGGCGGGCGCGCTTTCATCCGATCCGGAGAATGCCCGCCTCTCGGGCGCCGATCTCGGGCTCGCGGCGGATCGCATCTTCGCCGATTATCGTGAGATGGCGGCGCGCGAAGCGGCCCGGCCGGACGGCATCGAAGCCGTCATCATCGTCACCCCAAACCACCTCCACCACCCGGTCGCCAAGTCGTTTCTCGAAGCGGGCATCGACGTCATCTGCGACAAGCCCTTGGCGATGTCGATGGCGGAGGCAAAGGAGCTCGTCGCCTTGACGCGCGCCAAGAAGCTCGTCTTCGCGGTGACCTTGAACAACACGGGCTACCCGATGGTGCGCCAGGCTCGCGAAATGATCGCGGCCGGCGAATTGGGCGACATCCGCCTTGTCCATGCGACCTATATCCAAGATTGGCTCACCGAGCCGATCGATGCGGCGGGCCAGAAACAGGCCGAATGGCGAACGGATCCTTCGCGCTCCGGAGCGTCGGCTTGTCTCGCCGATATCGGCGTGCACGCCCATAATCTCGCGCTCTTCGTGAGCGGGCTCGAGCTTGCGGAAGTCGCGGCCGATCTTGCGACCTTCGTTGCCGGGAGGCGGCTCGACGACAACGCCCATGTGCTCCTGCGCTTTGAGGGCGGCGCGCGCGGCGTGCTCGTCGCGAGCCAGGTCGCGGTCGGCAACCTCAACAATCTTAGCCTCAAGGTCTTCGGTGAGCGCGCCGGCATCGAATGGTCGGGCGAAGCGCCGGAGCTTTTGCGGTTCACGCCTTATGGCGAGCCGACGCGGCTCTTGCAGCGCGGCGGTCCCGGAAATTCGCACGAGGCGAAGCGGGGCTCGCGCATGCCGGGAGGGCATCCGGAAGGCTATGTCGAAGGCTTTGCCAACCTTTACCGCGACGCGGCCGAGGTGATCGCGGCGCGCCGTGCCGGCCGGCCGCCCGATCCCGCCGCCCGCGCCGCTCTTCCCGACGTGCGCGACGGCGCGCGCGGCATCGCTTTCATCGAGGCGGCCGTCGCCTCCTCCCGCAACAAAGGCGCATGGACTTCCGCGCGGCTATCCCTAACATAAGTTCGTAATGCGCCGTCCGCTCGGCATCGGTCCGCGGCCGCGCACGTAAAGGGAGGAATGAATGAAGCGAGCTGAAATCTTGGCCGGCGTTTCGCTCTTCTCGATGCTTGCGGCAGCGAGCGGAGCCGCGGCCGCCGACAAATATGTGGTGGGCGTCTCGAACACGCTCATCGGCAACGGGTGGCGCGAGGAGATGATCTGTTCGATCAAGGCCGAGGCGGAAGCCTCAGGGCTTGTGTCGAAGGTGATCGTCGCCAACCGCAATGGCGGCCCTTCCGAACAGATCGCCGATATCCGCAACCTGATCTCGGCCGGCGCCAACGCCATCATCATCAACCCGTCCGATCGCGATGCGTTGAACCCGGTGATCAAGCAAGCGGCGGACAAAGGCATCGTCGTCGTCGCGGTGGACCAGGCGGTCTCCGCGCCCGAGGCTTATGTGCTCACCAACGATCAGGTCGCTTACGCCAAGGTCGGTGCGAAATGGTTGTTCGACAAGCTCGGCGGCAAGGGCAACGTCGTGGAGATGCGCGGTATCGACGGCGTGCCGGCGGATGCCGACCGGCATCAGGGCTTCACCGAGGTGCTGAAGGATTATCCCAACATCAACGTGGTCTCTTCCGTTTTCTCCGGCTGGGCGCTGAACAAGACGGCGCAAGCGACGAAGGATCTCCTCGCTTCCGGCAAGCCGATCGACGGCATTTGGACCTCGGGCATCGATTCGACCGTGGTCGATGCCTACAAGACGGCGCAGAAGCCCTTCGTGCCGGTGGTGGGCGCCGACAACAATGGCTTCATCGGCCAGCTCATCGATCTCAAGGGGCAGGGCCTCTCGGGTGCGGCAGTGAGCAATCCGCCCGCGGTTGGCGGCGCGGGCCTCGGGCTTGCGCTCGACGTGCTGCAGAAGAAGGAGCATCCGCATCTCGTCAAGATCACGCCCGTCGTGTGGGACAACGGCGACGCGGGGCTCCCCAAGCTCGAGGCCGCCTATAATCCCAAGCTCGACCCGTTCTACAGCGTGGCGATCGATGTGAAGCCCTACACGCAATACAACATGGATCAGATCCTCGCCTGCAAAGGTCCCTGAACCTTAAGCTTCGTGCACGGCATGATCTTCCGGGAGGGATCGATTTCAGCCGACGACCTCAACCGCCTGGCGAAATCGATCCTCGGAGGCGGAAAGTGAGCTCGGACGGCAAGCTTCTCTTGCGCGTCACCGGCGTCGCCAAGCGTTTCGGATCCGTCATCGCGCTTCGCTCGGCGGCGCTCGAGCTCAGCGCCGGTGAGATCCATGCGTTGATGGGCGCGAACGGTGCGGGCAAGAGCACGCTCGTCAAGGTGATCACGGGCGAGTTCCCGGCGGATGCCGGCGAGATCGCGGTTGCCGGAGACGTCACGGTCTTCCGCTCGCCGGCCGAGGCGCGCCGCTCCGGCATCGTCTCGGTCTACCAGGACCCTGCGCTCGTGCCGGATTTGACCATCGCCCAGAACATGCGCCTCGCGCGGGTCCCGCTCGAAGCCGTGAGGGGCGTGATGGGCGACCTCGGGATCGAGCGCCTCGATCTGTCGCGTCGGGCGCGTGAGATCGATTATCCGCATCTTCGCCTCATCGACCTTTCGCGCGCGCTCGCCGCGAAGCCGCGCATTCTCATCCTCGACGAGATCACCGCCGCGCTGCCGGCCGATCTTACCGAGCGCGTCTTCGCCGTGGTGCGCGACTGGCGCCGGCGCGGCCATAGCGTCATCTTCATTTCCCACCGCATGGCGGAAGTCGCGGCACTCGCCGATCGCGCCACCATTTTGCGCGACGGGGTGACGGTGGGTGTGACCTCGACGCGCGATGCCCAAAAGACGCGCGATGCCCAAAAGATGCGCGATGCCGAAGAGCAGATCGTGAACATGATGCTCGGCGCGGAGGTCGCCAAGGCCGCCGCCGAGCCGGCACAGCGTCCTCGGCATGATGGCGCCCGCCAAGGCCCGCCCGCGCTCGAGGTGCGCGACCTCGCTTATGGCCATGCGCTCTCCGGCGTGTCGTTTCGCCTGGGCGCGGGGGAAATTCTGGGGGTGGCGGCGCTCGAAGGCCAGGGCCAGCAGGAGCTTTTCGATTGCATCGCGGGCATCCGCCGCGCTGCCGCAGGCGAGATCCGCGCCAATGGCCGAGCGCTCGAGCTTCGCCACCCGGCCGACGCCATCCGCGCCGGGCTCGTTCTGGTGCCGGCGAATCGCCTGCATGCCTTGCTGCCGCAGCGCTCGGTTCGCGAGAATGTCGCGCTTGCGTCATTCGGCAGGCTCGGCGCCTGGGGCCCGATCGCGATGGGCGCGGAGCGAAAGCGCGTCGAAAGCGCCGTCGAGCGTTTGCAAATCGACAGGCGCGCTTCCTCGGAAGTGAGACGCCTCAGCGGCGGCAATCAGCAAAAGGTCGTCATCGCGCGCTGGCTCGCGGCGGGGTTTCGCACGCTCCTGTGCTTCGATCCGACGCGCGGCATCGACATCGGCACGAAGCGGCAGATCTATGCGCTCCTGCGCGAGGTCGCGGCGCAAGGCGCCTCGGTCCTTTTGTTCACCTCCGAGCTCCCAGAAATCCGCCTCGCCTGCGATCGGGCCATCGTGCTCTTCGCGGGCCGCATTTCCGGCGAGATGCAAGCGAGCGAGGCCGATGAAGCGCGTCTCCTGCGCGCCGCGCATGGCCTCACGGCGCACGAGCGCGCACCGGAGCCCGCCTGATGCGCGCCGCGGGCGTCCTTCGCGGCGATAGCATTCCTCGCTCGCTCTCGCGCCATGGAAGAGCCGCGGGCATGCCGCTCCTCTTCCTTGCGTCGATCCTTGCGACGCTCGCGATTCATCGCGATTTCGGGGCCTTCGACGTGCAATCCCTCGCGCTCGGCGCCTTGCCGCTCGCGATGGCGGCCACAGCCCAGGCGATCGTGGTGATCAGCGGGGGCATCGATCTGTCCGTCGGCTCGATGATCGCGGTGGCCAATGTGCTTTCCGCAAGCCTCATGCAGCACGCTTCGTTTCGCCAATCGCTTGCGCTTGCGGTGCTCGTGCTCGTGCTCGGCGCCGCGCAAGGGGCGATCAACGGGGTTCTCATCGTACTTTCACGCATTCCCGACATCGTGGTCACCTTGACGACGGGCTTCATCTGGGGCGGCGTGGCGCTTCTCATCCTCGAGCGGCCAGGCGGCGGAGCACCAAGCGGCTTTCTCGACATTGGCGCCGGGGCCGACCTTTCGCCTTTCCTTCCGAACGCCCTCATCTTGCTGATCGTTGCCGTGGGCGTGATCTGGCTGCCGGTTCGCTCGAGCCGTCTCGGCCTTTCGCTTTACGCGACGGGCAGCGATCCCGTGGCCGCCTTTCGCAGCGGGGTCGACCCGCGTCTCGCGCGTATTCTCGCCTATGGGCTCGGCGGGATTTTCTGCGCGATCGGCGGCGTCGCGCTCACCATGACGACGGGGATCGGCGCCCCGCTCGCCGGCGCCTACTACACCTTGAGCAGCGTCGCCGCGGTCGTGATCGGCGGGGTGAGCCTCAACGGCGGGCGCGGCGGCGTGCTTGGGCCCATCCTTGCGGCGCTGCTTCTTACCTTGCTTCCCATGGATCTGATCTTCCTCAACATCGATCCGAACTACGGCCAGGTCATCCAGGGAACGCTTATCGTGCTGGTCGTCATGGTCGGCGGTTTCGCGGCTTTCCTGCAGGGGCGCTCATGAGCCAGGCTCTCGCGCTTTTGCGCGGTCACACGATCCTCGCCCTCATCCTGCTGCTCGCGGTGTTTGTTCTCGGCATCGAGATCGCACGTCCGGGCACCGTCACGCCGCTATGGATCTCGAACGCCCTGTTGTTCGCGGCCCCGCTCGCCATACTGGGCGCCGGCCAGACGCTCGTCATGCTGACCGGAGGCATCGATCTTTCAGTCGCGAGCGTCGCCACCGGTTCCGCCTATATTCTCGCCACCAACGCGGCTTCGGGCGACGGGGTGGCGCTCGCTCTCGCCCTCTCGCTCGGCCTCATCGTCGGCATCGTCAACGGCTTGGGCGTGGCGGTGCTGCGCGTCCAGCCCCTCGTCATGACGCTCGGCACCGGCCTCATGGTGGGCGGCGCGATGACGGTCTACAGCCAATATATGCTCGCGAGCCAACCGCATGTGCCGCCTGTCATCCAGACGCTCGGGGCCGGAAAAATCCTTGGCCTTGTGCCGGTCGATCTTTTTCTTTGGGCCGTGATCGCGGCCTTGATGCTCTTTGCCTTGCAGCGAACGGGGTTCGGCCGGCTGCTTTACGCCATCGGGGACAATCGCGAGGCCTGCCACCTCGCCGGCGTCCGGGTGTGGCGGGTGCTCTTTGTCGATTATGTGCTTTGCGCCCTTCTTGCCGCCATCGCGGGCCTTGTCCTGGTCGGGGGCACCAACGCGGCGGATCTGAGCCTCGCGGATGTCTATCTTCTTCCGTCTGTCGCTTGCGTGATCATCGGGGGAACCTCGATCTTCGGCGGGCGCGGCGGCTATTCGGGCACGATCGTCGGCGCGCTCATCCTCACGGTGCTGACGAGCATTCTGACGCTCCTCGACGTTCCCGAACCCGTGAAGCAAATCCTCTACGGAGCGATCATCCTGTCGCTCGCCGCCGCTTACGCGCGGTTGACGGAATGATCGAGGCCGGCGAAAAACTCCGTCGCGCCTCGTCGCGAATCGGCTAAGCTCTGCGCTTGCGGCTTCTCGCTGCCGCCCGAGCCCCCGAGCCGGACTCCGGATGTTCCTCGCGTCACGAGCAGGATTCCATGGCTTCAGATCCCCGTTTCATCTGCGCGCAAGCCATCGCGCGCGAGGCCGGTAAGCTCATCCGCCGCCGCTTCGAGGACAAATCCTCGTTCAAGCTCTCCTTCAAGGGGCATCAGGATTATCTGACCGAGGTCGATGGCGAGGTCGAGGCGCTCGTCGTCTCACGCCTTGGCGCGCTCTTCCCCGAGGACACCTTCATCGGCGAAGAAGGCGAGCGGAAGGAATCGGCGAGCGTCTGGGTCATCGATCCGATCGACGGCACGGCGAATTTCGCCCGTGGCATCGCGCATTTCTGCATCTCGATCGCCTATCTCCGGGAGCGAAAGCCCGTCATCGGCGTGATCTACGATCCGATGAGCGACGAGATGTTCTCGAGCTTCGCCGGCGCCGGCGCCTCGATGAATGGAGAGCCGATCAAGGTGTCGGGGCTTTCCGACATCCGCTCCGCTACGCTCGAGATCGGCTGGAACAACCGCAGCGGCATGCCGGCCTTCCTCAAGCTCGTCGAAAAGGTGACGGTGGGGTGCGGCGCCGGAATGATCCGCTCGGCCTCGGGCGCCCTCGGCATGGCCTATGTGGCGGCAGGGCGCCTCGACGCCTATGTCGAAAACCACATCAACGCCTGGGACGTGCTCGCCGGCCTCGTCCTGGTGCGTGAGGCCGGCGGCTATGTGAGCGATTTCCTCGCCGGCAACGGCTTGACGGAAGGCAATCCGATCCTCGCCTGCACGCCGAAATTGCGTGACGTGCTCGTCAAGGCTTCAGGGATCGGCGAGGTGGAGTGAGCCGTTGCGCCTAAAGGCGAGCGCGGCAAAGATCAGGTGCTATCGTTTTTGTCTTTGTTCAATCGCGTATTCTTCTCGCGGGAAAAGTTTTACTTTCGCGGATCGGGCACGAGGACGAGGCGCGCATGGACGATGCTCTGATCGACGCCAAGAACGAGGTTCGCATCCGCCAGGAGCTGGTGCTCACCGCGCTCGGCAAGCGTCCCGCCGACAAGGCCTTGCGCGTCGGCCGGTTTTTCGACGTGCATACGCGCTCCTGGAATGAGGATTGGGAGATCATCATCAAGGGGCGCCGCATCGCCTTCGTCGGTCCGGCGGGCGCCTATCAAGGCGAGATCAAGGAGCGCTTTCATGAGCCTCGCCTCATGGCCGTTCCCGGTTTCGGCGAGGTGCATAAGCATATCGAGAGCTCGCACCTCACCCCCGAATGGGAGGCGGCGCTCGTCCTGCCGCGCGGCAACACCTGGACCTGCGAGGCAAGCCATGAATTCTCCAATGTCGATGGTCCGCATAATCTCGAATTCTGGCTCGAGGCGCGCCGACGCGGCTCGCCTTTGAAGATTTTTCCACTGCCCGGCTCGGCCGTGCCGCCCACCGCTTATGAGCGAGGCGGCGGTTACTTCGGCCACGATGAGCAAAGACAATTCATGGCGGAAAGCCTGATGGTCGCAGGGCTCGACGAGGTGATGGATTGGCCGGCGGTGTGGAACCCTGAGAACCCCTCCTATGACCGGCTCTGGGGCATGATCGAGGCGACCTTCGCGGCGCGCGGCGTGGTCGAGGGGCATGGCTCGGGCTTACGCGACCTCAGCTCGATCAACGCCTTCGCGGCGGCAGGCCTCGCCTCCGACCATGAGGTGCAGACGCCAGAGGAGACCTGGGACAAGCTGATGCGTGGTCTTTTCGTGGAGCTGCGCATCTATGCGATGCCCGAGATCATCCGCTTCCTCATCGGCAAGGGTCTCGCCGATTGGTCGCAGATCGGCTTCACCACGGATGACCGCAGCGCCTCGCACACGCTCGAGCTCGGCGCGAGCGACCACAACGCGCGGCTCGCGATCGAGAGCGGGCTCTCGCCCGAGATCGCCATCCAATGCGCCACGATCAATCCGGCGCGGCACATGCGGCTCACACCTTTTGTCGGGAGCCTGTCGCCCGGCCGCTTCGCGGATGTGGTGCTGCTCTCGGACCTCTCCTCGTTGAAGATCGAGAAGGTCTGGGCCGACGGCGCCCAAGTCTCCGAGGGCAAGCGCTACACGGGCAAGGTGCCGCGCATCGATTGGCCGGCCTGGGCGACGAACACCATCAACATCCGCCGCAAGGTGACGGCGCAAGATTTCGCGCTCGCCGCGAAGCCGGGGCGTGAGACCATGAAGGCCGCCGTCATCCGCCCGTTTCACTGGCATCCGGAATTCTACACGCTCGACCTGTCGGTGCGGAACGGTGAGGTCGAGCGGAACTTTTCCGAGAACATCACCAAATTCGCGATCGTCGACCGCTACTCGGGCGAGGCCAAAAACTCGAAGATGTTCTGGCGCGGTTGCGGGCCGCGCACGC
>DASZIL010000138.1:0-14970 GCA_035949255.1 Beijerinckiaceae bacterium
GTCTCTCAGGCGGTTTTGCTCGGCCTCTCGGCCGCGCTCTCGCACACGGCCGTGGTATGGGTGGTGGCGCTCGGCGGCCAATATCTCGGGCAGGACCTCAATGGCGAGGCGGTCGAGCCCTATCTTCAGCTCGTCTCCGCCGCCATCATCATCGGCATCGCGCTTTGGATGTTTCGGCGCACGCGACGCGATCAACTCATGGCAGAGGAGGGGCATCACCACCACCATCATCACGGTGCGCGGCTTCGTAAGATTGACACCGGGCACGGCGTCATGGCGCTCGAGATATTCGAGGAAGGGGCGCCGCCCCGCTGGCGCCTCAGATTCGAGAGCGGCCATGGGTGGGCCGCGAAGGATGTGAGGCTTGCCACCGAGCGCCCGGACAAGAGCCGCCAGGCTTTCTCCTTCGCCGATCGTGGCGGCTTTCTCGAAAGCGTCGATGAAATCCCCGAGCCCCATGCGTTCCTGGCGCGCCTCAGCCTCGGCCATGGCGGCCAGTCTCATGAATATGACGTTCCGTTCATCGAAGGCGAGCACGGCCATGATCACGCTCCGATGCCAGTGCCCGAGACCGAAGGCGGCCTTCGCCTGACGCAGGACGGCGCCTTCATGGACACGCATGAAATGGAACATGCCGAGGAGATCAGCCGCCGGTTCCAGGATCGCAACGTCACGACGGGGCAGATCCTGCTCTTTGGCCTCACCGGAGGCCTCATCCCTTGCCCCGCCGCGATCACCGTGCTGCTGATCTGTCTCCAGCTCAAGCAGCTCACCCTCGGCGTCGCCCTGGTCGCCTGTTTCAGCATCGGGCTTGCGGTGACCATGGTCTCGGTCGGCGTGATCGCCTCCTTGAGCATGAACCGAATCCGCGAGCGATGGTCGGGCTTTGATGCTTTCGCCCGACGAGCCCCTTACGCCTCAGCCGCGCTCATGCTTCTCGTCGCGGCCTATATGGCGGCCTCGGGTTGGATCGGGCTCGGCGAGGCTCGTCTCTTGGGCTGAAAACCCAAGGTTTTCAAGGCCAAATCCCCGCTCTCGACCGCGCCAAGGCGCTCAGCTTTTTGCAACGGATATTTGATCGAAAGCGTGGAACGATACGGTTGTATCACGAATTGTTCAGATGAAATTTGTCACAGCCCGTGAAAGATGGGCGCGCAGACGGGTGGCGGTGCAGGGAACATGGGAGATACCGATGCGCGTAAGATTTCCGGCAACCCTCCTCGCGCTTTTCCTTGCAGGCGTTCCAGCCCATGCCGAGCCTGATTGGAAAGCGGTCGCGCAAGCGCTCGGCAAGGAGGGAGCGGTTCAGGGGGGCGGTGTCTATCGCGTCGGGCTGCCACGCAGCGATCTCAAGGTGAAATTGGACGGCGTGGATCTCAAACCCGGCTTCGCGCTCGGCTCCTGGCTCGCTTTCATGCCGATGGGCAACGAGGCGATGGTGATGGGCGACCTCGTGCTCACGGGCGAGGAAGTGAACCCGGTCATGAAGAAATTTCTCGAGAACGGGATCGAGATTACGGCGCTCCACAACCATCTCCTGCGCGCGGAGCCGGCCACGATGTATATGCATGTTTCGGCGCATGGCGATCCGCTGAAGCTCGCCGCCGCGTTTCATGAGGGGCTTGCGCTCAGCGGCACGCCGCTCGGCCCCAATCCCTCCGCCCCACAAGCCTCGGTCGATCTCGACACGGGCGCGCTTGACGTCGCGCTTGGCTTCAAGGGAAAGGCCAATGGGGCGATCTACGCGTTTTCGATCCCACGCGCCGAGGCCGTGAAGGAAGAAGGGATGGCCCTTCCCGAAGCGATGGGCTCGGCGATCGGCATCAATTTCCAGGCGACCGGCGCGGGCAAGGCTGCCATCACGGGCGACCTCATTCTGATCGCGTCGGAGGTCAACCCGGTGTTGCGCGCCTTGCAGGAGAACGGCATCGAGGTGACGGCGGTGCATAACCACATGCTCGATGACGAGCCGCGCCTCTTCTTCATGCATTTCTGGGCGAATGATGATGCACAAAGGCTCGCCAAAGGCATGCGGGCAGCGCTCGACAAGATCGCCGTCAAGAAGAACTGATCGACGCGCTCCGCTTGCGGCAACAGGGAAGGATCGGGATGCGCTCGCCTCGCCGGGAGCCCGAGCGGCCGCCGCGTCTTGCGCTTGAAGCGAGCGGCGCGCTCTTTGACGCGAGCGGCCGATGAGAACCGTCGGCGATGAGTGGTGGCGGCCCTTGCCGCCTGGAACCACGAAGGATGCCTTGCGCATCCTCGTCGCGCGCGGCGTGCGCGCCTTCGCGGATGGTTTCGTCTCCGTGCTCTTGCCCATCTACCTTCTCGAGCTCGGCTTTAGCGTCTTCGCCATCGGGGTGATCATCACGTCGACGCTCATCGGCTCCGCGCTTCTGACGCTTTGGGCCGGGCTCTTCGCCAACCGGCACAAGCGGCGGCACATGCTGCTTGCGGCCTGTCTGCTGATGGCGGCGACCGGCGCGGGCTTCGCGGTCACGCGGGATTTCTGGCCTCTCCTCATCATCGCCTTCGTCGGGACGGTCAATCCGAGCTCAGGCGACGTAAGCCTCTTTCTGCCGCTCGAGCAGACGATGCTGGCCCAGGCGATCGAGCCGAAGCGGCGTACCGCGCTTTTCGCGCGCTACAGCCTCATCGGGACGCTCGCTGGCGGCTTCGGCGTCGTCGCCGCATCAATCCCCGATCTTGTGGCGCAGAGATGGGACTTGCCGCATCGTGACGCCATGCAGGGGATGTTTGCGCTCTATGGGGCCCTCGGCCTCTTGGCGCTCTTGCTTTATCGGCCATTGACGCCCGCGATCGAGGCGGCGCCCGAAGCCCCGCCCGCTCCCTTGCGGCAATCGCGGGGCATCGTCTACGGCCTCGCGGCGCTGTTCAGCATCGACTCATTCGGCAGCGGTTTCTTTGTCCAGTCGCTCCTCGCGCTTTGGCTTTATCAAACCTTCGATCTTTCCGTCACGACGGCCGCGTCCATCTTGTTCTGGAGCAGCATCTTCTCGGCGGTCTCCTTTCTTCTCGCCGTGCCGATCTCGCAGCGCTTCGGCCTCATCAACACCATGGTGTTCACGCATCTGCCATCGAATGTCTTTTTGATGCTCGTGCCCTTCGCGCCAAACCTTTCGACCGCGATCGGCTTGCTGCTGGCACGCAGCGCCTTGTCGCAAATGGATGTGCCGACACGAACGTCGTATGTGATGTCCGTGGTGACGCCGCAGGAGCGGCCGGCCGCGGCAAGCTTGACGGCGGTGCCGCGAAGCTTCGCATCGGCACTGAGCCCCTTGCTCGCCGGCTACATCATGAGCGTTTCGGCATTCGGCTGGCCGCTCGTCATCGGCGGCGCGCTGAAGACGATCTATGACCTCCTTCTCCTCGCCAAGTTTCAGAAGGTGCGGCCGGCGGAGGAGGCCGGCGCGCCGGCGAGTTGAGGGCCGCGAATCACAAGGGTTGCGCGCATTCACGCAAATCGAATGAGGCAGGCGCCGGCCGTGGCGAGCGCGATCGCGCCGGCGCGGCGGGGGCTCAAGCCTTCGCCGAGCCACGCGGCGATGAGTGCCGCGAAGACGACGCTCGTGTCGCGAAGCGCCGCGCCGATCGCGATCGGCGCCTGGGTCCAGACCCAGAGAATGAGAACGTAGGAGAGAATGGCGGCGCTCGTCCCGATGGTCGCGACGCGAAGATGCGAGCGCAACGCCTGGCGCAGCGGCACGGGATGGCGCGTCATATGGAGCGTGCCGAAGACGCAAGCGTTCACGATCGATGCCGTGAGCCCATAGCCGAGGACGGAGGACGAGAATCTCGCGCCGTTCCCGTCGCAAATCGCGTAACCCGCGGAGCAGGCGCCCGCAAGCAGGGCGTAGGCCAGAGCCTTCGGTTGGTGCCGGCCTTCCGCGAAGGCAAAGAGCGCAATGCCGGCCGACACGAGCGCGATGCCGGCGACGCCAAAAGGGCCGACGGCCTCGCCTTGCAAGAAGCTCGCGAGGAAAAGCACGAGCAAGGGCGAGGTCGCTCGCGCCAGAGGGTAGACGAAGCCGAAGCCTGCGCCATGCGCATAGCCGCGCAGCAACGCGATGAGCATCATGAGGTTGAGGCACGCCGAGCCGCAAAGCCATGGCAAAGCCGCGGCCGAAGGGAGCGGAACCAGCATCAGCAAAGGGATGGACAAAAGGCCTGAGCCGACGACCTGGGCCGCCATAGCGCTGCGCGGATCAGGTGACGCCCTGACGGCTGCGTTCCACGCCGCGTGCAACAAGGCGCTCAGAAGCGCGGCCCCGACGACGACGCTACCGATGCCGTAGGGCAAGGCCCGCTCCACGATCCCGATCCGCGAGAAAAGCTCCTTTCGCCGTGCTCATGCAAGCGGCTTGTAGAAATAGGTCGTCGCGCATGGCCTTCCGTCGGGCCACAAGGCGAAGTCGGGGATGACCCCGACCTTCTTCCAACCGAGGCGCGCATAAAGCCGTTCCGCATCGCTTCCCGTCACCGTGTCGAGCACCAGGAGGGTCTTGCTGAGCGCGCGCGCCGCGTCCTCGGCCGCCTGCATCAACAAGGCCCCGATGCCTCTGCGCCTTGCGGTGCGGCGCACGAGCATCTTGGATACGTCGGCGCGATGCGCCTGATTGTCGGGTTGGGCGAGCACGAGATGCACGGTGCCGAGCACGGCTTTCGTGGCGCCATCCTCCGCGATCAGCAGCTTGCGCTTGCCCGAAGCGACATCGTCCGCGACGAGACGCCAGAACGCCTGGGCTCTCAGCTGCGACAAGGGCGACATGAAGCCGACCGAGGCGCCGCCTTCGACGCAATCCATCAAGACATCGCAAAGCACGCGGTTTTGCTCATGCGCCTCCTTTCCGGAGAGCGAGCGAATCGAGACGGAGCCTTCGGTCAATTCACTTTCCTCGCCCTGATGGCGCCGTCATCGGCGGAAGCCTTCTCGTCGTGAGGGCCACGAGATGGCGGGAGGGCTTGCGGCCCCGGTTTCGGAAGGCGACCGGCCGATCGAGCTGCATCGCGAGGCAATCGCCGGCATCGAGGCGATGCAACGTCTCGCCGACGCTCACCTCGATTGTGCCTTCGAGCACGAAGACCTGCTGATCGACATGCGGTTCGCGAAAGCCGCTGTCATAGGCGACCCGCGTGCCTGGGGGCAGCACGACCTCGACGAGCTCGATCGGAGAAGGAAAGCCCGGCGGGGACAGGTTGCGCCTTACGTAGCCGGTCTCCGGGTCGCGCCATTCGGGCTGATCCTTCTGCCTCGCGACCGGTGCGGCATCGCCGTGCTCTTGCGGCGCGAACAGGGAAGCGAGCGTCACGCCGAGGCTCGCCGAGAGCTTGTCGAGCACGCTCGCGGTCGGGCTGCTCTCGACGCGCTCGATGAGCGAGATCATGGAACGGCTCACGCCGGAGCGCCGCGACAATTCGTCGAGCGTGAGCTCCTGTCGCATCCGCAAATCCTTGAGGCGCGACGCGATGCGGCCCTCGATCTCGGCAACCCTCTGTTCCATTATCAAGGAAATATCATCCAGTTTATTGGAAATCAAGTCGCTTGACCAGCGCGGCTCGGCAGAGGAGAGAAGAAGGGCGAGCAATCGGCGCGCTAACGTTCGGTCATGCGCTAACTTGACTCTTGCCTGCCCGCTCGGCTAAGTTTTGGGTAATCGCTGGGAGAATTGCGACGTGTCGAATCTCATTCTCGTAAGGTGGCGCTGGTAACGGACGGTCCTCGACGACCGGCCCGAGTGCCAGCGCGTATACAGGCCCCGAAGCGGGCCTTTTTTATTGCCGAAAATTCGGCCGCCGCGGCGGCGTCGTGTTCGAAAGACGGAGAAGGGCCATGCAAGAGGAGATGACGGGCGCCGAGATGGTGGTGCGTGCGCTGAAAGACCAGGGAGTCGAGCATGTCTTCGGCTATCCGGGTGGAGCGGTGCTGCCGATCTATGATGCGCTTTTCCATCAAGAGGGCCTACGCCACATCCTGGTGCGCCATGAGCAAGGCGCGGCGCACGCGGCCGAAGGCTATGCGCGCTCGACCGGCAAGGTCGGCTGCCTCCTCGTCACTTCGGGGCCCGGCGCCACCAATGTGGTGACGGGGCTCACCGATGCCTTGCTCGATTCCGTGCCGATTGTCTGCATCACCGGGCAGGTGCCGACGCATCTCATCGGCTCCGACGCCTTCCAGGAATGCGACACGGTCGGCATCACGCGCCATTGCACCAAGCATAATTACCTCGTGAAGAACGTCGCCGACCTGCCGCGCGTGCTGCACGAAGCCTTTCACGTGGCGCGCACCGGGCGGCCGGGGCCGGTGGTCGTCGACATCCCCAAGGATGTGCAATTCGCGCGCGGCCTCTACACGCGTTCGCGCGACAATCAGCACAAGACCTATCGGCCGCGCGTCAAGGGCGACCTCGGCAAGATCAAGGCGGCGCTCGCGCTCATGGCGCAGGCCAGAAAGCCTGTGTTCTACACAGGCGGCGGCGTCATCAATTCGGGCCGCCATGCCGCGACGCTTCTGCGCGAGCTCGTCCATCTCACGGGCTTTCCGGTCACCTCGACCCTGATGGGGCTCGGCGCCTTCCCGGCTTCCGACAAGCAATGGCTCGGCATGCTCGGCATGCACGGTTCCTACGAGGCCAATCTCGCCATGCATGATTGCGACGTGATGATCTGCGTCGGCGCGCGCTTCGACGACCGCATCACCGGCCGGCTCGATGCCTTCTCGCCGAACTCGCGCAAGATCCACATCGACATCGACCCCTCCTCGATCAACAAAAACGTCAAGGTCGAGATCGGCATCCTGGGCGATTGTGGCCATGTGCTCGAGGACATGGTCCGGCTCTGGCGGGAGACGGCGGCGCGCCCCGACAAAAGCGGGCTTTCCGGGTGGTGGCGCACCATCGAGGGTTGGCGAGCCAAGAAGAGCTTCAGCTATCGCAATTCGACCGAGATCATCAAGCCGCAATATGCGGTCGAGAGGCTCTACGCCGCCGTGAAGGGCCGCGACCATTACATCACCACAGAGGTCGGCCAGCATCAGATGTGGGCGGCGCAATTCTTCCATTTCCAGGAGCCGAACCGTTGGATGACCTCCGGTGGGCTCGGCACCATGGGCTACGGGCTGCCGGCCGCCATCGGCGTGCAAATCGCCCACCCTGAGGCGCTGGTCATCGACATCGCCGGAGAAGCCTCGATCCTGATGAACATGCAGGAGATGTCGACGGCCATCCAACACCGCGCGCCGGTGAAGGTCTTCATCCTCAACAATGAATACATGGGCATGGTGCGCCAATGGCAGGAGCTTCTGCACGGCGGGCGCTACGCCGAGAGCTACACCGCGGCGCTGCCCGACTTCGTCAAGCTCGCCGAGGCTTACGGCGCTCACGGCATCCGCTGCTCGGACCCGGCAAAGCTCGACGAGGTGATCGCCGAGATGATCGGCACGCCGGGCCCCGTGATCGTCGATTGCGTCGTCTCGAAGGAAGAAAACTGCTTCCCCATGATCCCCTCGGGCAAGGCGCATAACGAGATGCTGCTCGGCGAGGCGGCCGAGGACATCGGCGGGGTCATCGACGAGAGAGGCAAGGCCCTGGTGTGAAGATGACAGGCTCGCGAGTGAAAAGGGCGGGAAGTTGGTGATGAGGACGATTGGGCTACTTGGCGGAATGAGCTGTGAATCCACGGCAATCTACTATCGTCTGATCAACGAGGGCGTTCGCCAGCGTTTGGGCGGGCTGCATTCGGCGAAAATCCTTCTGCATTCCTTCGATTTCGCCGAGGTCCAGGCGCTGCAGAATCCGATGGGCTGGGCACAGGCGGGGGACATGCTGGCGAGGGCCGGCAGCAGCCTCGAAGGCGCGGGCGCCGACTGCCTTCTCATTTGCGCCAATCTCATGCATCGCGTCGAGCCTCAGGTTGCCGCGGCGGTCACCATTCCGCTCCTCCACATCGCCGACGTGACGGGCGCCGCCTTGAAGCGCCAGAATGCGGCGAGGCCTCTCCTCCTCGCAACGCGACCGGTGATGGAAGAGCACTTCTACAAGGCGAGGCTCGAGGAGAGATTCGGCGTGGAGGTCCTTGTGCCCGATAGCGGCGACCGCGCCGCCGTCCATGCGATCGTCTTCGATGAGCTTGTGCGCGGCATCGTCAGCGAGCGCGCGAAGGAGGTCTATCTTTCCATCATCGCGCGCGCTCAAGCGAACGGCGCCGACAGCGTCATCTTCGGCTGCACCGAGATCGGCCTCTTGCTTGCGCAGGGCGATCTCTCTCTGCCGATCTTCGACACGGCTGTGCTTCACGCGCGGGCCGCGGTCGATTTCGCTTTGGCCAATATGGCATCCCTCGCCGCGTGAACTCTTTCAGGATAGGCCCGATGAGCGTCCCCACCTCCACCTCGCACTATCCCACCGCGCCCAAGGCCGAGCCGACGGCGCGCCACACGCTCGCGGTCACCGTCGACAACGAGCCCGGCGTTCTCGCGCGCATCGCAGGCATGTTCTCGGGCCGCGGCTACAACATCGAAAGCCTCACGGTTTCAGAGACGGAGCATGCGGCGCATGTCTCGCGCATCACCATCGTCACCTCGGGAACCGCGCATGTGATCGAGCAGATCAAGAGCCAGCTCGAGCGTCTCGTTCCGGTGCATGGCGTGCGCGACCTCACCATCGAAGGCGAGGTGATCGAGCGCGAGCTCGCGCTCGTCAAGGTGGCCGGCAAGGGCGAACATCGCGTCGAGGCGATGCGCCTTGCCGCGGCCTTCGGCGCGCGCACGCTCGATGCGACGCTCACCTCCTTCGTCTTCGAGCTTACAGGCGTGACTGATGAGATCGACCGCTTCATCGCCATGATGGCCGTTGTCGGCCTCGTCGAGGTGTCCCGCACCGGCATCGCGGCGATGAGCCGGGGCGCCGAAGGCATGTGAAGCGTAAATCCGATGTCCCCCGCCATCCTCTCGGCAGCCGCGATGTTCGGCTTCGTCACCTCGATCACGCCGGGGCCGAACAACATGATGCTTCTCGCTTCGGGGCTGAATTTCGGCGTGCGGCGCACGCTGCCCCATATGTTCGGCATCTCGATCGGCTACATGGTCTTGATGCTCGCCGCCGGCCTGGGGCTGGGTGAAGCGCTGCGCGACGTGCCGGGCGCCTTCCTCGTGTTGAAGCTCGTCGGCGGCGCCTACATGCTCTGGCTCGCCTGGCACATTGCGCGCGCCGCTCCTTCGAGCGAGGGGGCGGCACAAGGCGAGGAGGAGCGAGCAGCCGAGGTAGGCAAACATCGTCCGATGAGCTTCCTCGGCGCCGTCGCCTTCCAATGGGTCAACCCCAAGGCCTGGGTCATCGTGGTGACGGCGGTCGCGACCTATGTGGCGCCGAACAATCTCGTCCGTGATCTCGTCATCGTCACAGGCGTCTGTGGCCTCATCAACCTGCCCTCCATCGGCGTCTGGACAATTTTCGGCGCGAGCTTGCGGCGGCTTCTTCGTGATCCGCTCTGGCGACGACGCTTCAACGTCACGATGGCGGTGCTCCTCGTCGCCTCCCTCTGGCCGCTCCTGGCGACGGCTCCCTGATGCCGCAGCCGAGCGCGCAAGCGGCGAACGCCGGGGAAGAGCTCTGCTTCCTGCCGGCGAACGTGCTGCGCGAACGCATCGCGCGGCGCGAGCTTTCGCCGGTCGAGGTGACGCGCGCGGTGCTCGAACGCGCCGAGCGGCTGCAGCGCGTGCTCAATTGTTTCATCACGATCTGCCGCGACGAGGCGCTGCGAGAGGCGCAAGCCGCCGAAAGGGCGCTTCTTCAGGGTAAGCCCTGCGGCGTGCTGCATGGCGTGCCTTTCACGGTGAAAGACATCGTGAACACGGCCGGCGTGCGGACCACCTTCGGCTCCAGGCTATATGAGAACAACGTTCCGGCCGAGGATGCAGAGGCCGTGGCGAGGTTGCGCCGCGCCGGCGCTATCCTCATCGGCAAGACGACCACCCCCGAGTTCGGCGCGAAGAGCCTTACCGACGCGCCGCTCTTCGGCCGCACGCGCAATGCCTGGAGCGCGGCGCACACGAGCGGCGGCTCGAGCGGCGGCGCCGCGGTAGCGGTCGCCGCCGGCATCGCGCCGCTCGCGGTGGCGACGGACGGTGGCGGGTCGACGCGCATTCCGGCCGCTTGCAACGGCGTCGTCGGCCTCAAGCAGACGAATGGCGTCATCCCGCACAGCCAAGCAGCGGACGCCTTCGGCAATTACACTTTCGTCACGCCGATGACGCGCACGATCGCCGACACCGCCCTCATGCTGCAGGTCATGGCGGGGGCGGATGAGAGCGACCCTTGGTCTTATGGCTTGCCCGTAAGTGATTACCTCGCGGCCGCGAAGGCCAAAGGCGATCTTCGCGGCAAGCGCATTCTGTTTTGCGCAGCGCCACCAGGCCGGCCGATCGCGGCCGAGGTCGCGACCGCTTTCGCGACAGCGCTCGGTCGCCTGCGCGAGCTCGGCGCCGAGCTCGAGGAAATGGACGGGCGGCGCTTCGACATCGAGCCGATGTGGCGCGCCATCAACCACACGACCTGGCTCGCTCGTTTCGGGCCCCTGGCCGCGCGCGATGCGGACAAGATGAGCCCCTCTCTCGTTCGGCAGCTCGCCTCGGCGTCGCAGGTGAGCGGCGTCGCCTATCAGGACGCGATGTTTGCGCGCACGGCCCTGTTCCGCCACGTCCAGTCCTTGCTCCGCGAGCATGATTTTTTGGTGACGCCGACCCTTTCGCGCACCGCGCTTCCGATCGAGCAGGATCTCTTCGGCAAGATCGCCATCGATGGCAAGAAGTTCGATGACCTTCGCGGCAATTGGTTTCCCTGGACCATGCCGTTCAACATGACGGGACATCCGGCGATGAGCGTGAATTGCGGCTTCGGCGACGAGGGATTGCCGATCGGTCTTCAGATCGTCGGCCGTTTCCGGGGGGAAGCCGAGTTGTTGCGCCTGGGCGCCTTGCTGGAGGCCGTGCAAGGGCTTTTGACGCGTTGGCCGATGATCGAAGGCTGAAAACCAAGCCGCCTCATTTCCTGCCGGAGGCGCCTTTGCGCACGTAGCCGCGCTCGCGGAAATGACCTATATCAGATTCAAGGCTGCGCCGCGCGCCGGGAGTTCATCTCCTCATCCAGCGCGGGGTCCGGGCGCTCCCGGAGCGGCGCGCGCTCACGCGCGAAAGGCCATTCCTGCGTTTCGATCACGCGACTAAACCCCGAAGGATGTTCCGATGACCCAATCGTTCGACAGCTTCAATTGCCGCAAGACGCTGAAAGTCGGCGACGACGCTTACGTCTATTTTTCGCTGAAGGAGGCCGAGAAGAACGGGCTTGCCGGCATTTCCGAGCTGCCCTTCTCGATGAAGATCGTCCTCGAGAACCTCTTGCGCAACGAGGACGGCCGCTCGGTGAAAAAGGCCGATATCGAGGCGACCGCCGCCTGGGCGAAAAATCGCGGCAAGAAGGAGCATGAGATCGCATTTCGCCCCGCGCGCGTGCTGATGCAGGATTTCACCGGCGTTCCGGCCGTCGTCGATCTCGCCGCCATGCGCAACGCCATGGAAGATCTCGGCGGCGATCCCGACAAGATCAACCCGCTGGTGCCGGTCGATCTCGTCATCGATCATTCCGTGATCGTGGATTTTTTCGGCAATGCGCGGGCGCTTGGCCAGAATGTGAAGCGCGAATATGAGCAGAACCAGGAACGCTATCGTTTCCTCAAATGGGGGCAGCAGGCCTTCGAGAACTTCTCGGTCGTGCCGCCGGGGACCGGCATTTGCCACCAGGTGAACCTCGAATATCTCTCGCAGACGGTGTGGACCCGCAAAGAGAAGCTCAAGTCGAAGAAGGGCAAGGACGAGAAGGCCGAGGTCGCTTATCCCGACACGCTCGTCGGCACCGACAGCCACACCACCATGGTCAACGGGCTTGCGGTTCTCGGCTGGGGCGTCGGCGGCATCGAGGCCGAGGCCGCCATGCTCGGTCAGCCGCTCTCGATGCTCTTGCCTGAAGTCGTCGGGATGAAGCTGACCGGCGAGCTCAAGGAAGGGGTGACGGCGACCGATCTCGTGCTCACGGTCACGCAAATGCTGCGCAAGAAAGGCGTCGTCGGCAAATTCGTCGAGTTCTACGGGCCAGGGCTCACTGCCATGACTGTCGCCGATCGCGCCACCATCGCCAATATGGCGCCGGAATACGGCGCAACTTGCGGCTTCTTCCCGATCGATTCCCAGACCCTGCGTTATCTCGAAACATCGGGACGCAAGAATTCGCGCATCGGCCTCGTCGAGGCCTATGCGCGCGCGCAAGGCATGTTCCGCACGAAATCGACGCCCGACCCTGTGTTCAGCGATACGCTCTCGCTCGATCTTGACGAGGTTGCGCCCTCGATCGCCGGGCCGAAGCGTCCTCAGGACCGGGTGACGCTCGAAGGCGCCAAGACGGGCTTTGCCTCCGCGATGCAAACCGAGTTCAAGAAGACGAGCGGCATCGAGAAGCGCTTCAAGGTCGAGGGCAGGAATTTCGATCTCGGCCATGGCGATGTGGTCATCGCCGCGATCACCTCCTGCACCAACACCTCCAATCCGAACGTGATGATCGCCGCCGGCCTCTTGGCGCGCAACGCCGTTGCCAAGGGGCTCGCGACCAAGCCCTGGGTGAAGACCTCGGTCGCGCCGGGATCGCAGGTGGTCGGTGAATATCTTACCGAATCCGGCTTGCAGAAGGATCTCGACAAGCTCGGCTTCAACCTCGTCGGCTTCGGCTGTACCACCTGCATCGGCAATTCGGGGCCGCTGCCGGAGGAGATCACCAAGGCGATCAACGACAATGATATCGTGGCCGCCGCGGTGCTTTCGGGGAACCGTAATTTCGAAGGGCGCGTGAATCCCGACACGCGCGCCAATTACCTCGCCTCGCCCCCGCTCGTCGTCGCGTATGCGCTCGCGGGCTCGCTGCAGGTCGACCTTACGAGGGACCCCTTGGGCCATGACCAGAAGGGAAACCCCGTCTATTTGAAGGACATCTGGCCTTCGAGCCGCGAGGTCGGCGCCTTCGTCGAGAAGAACATCACGAAGAAGATGTTCAAGACGAAATATGCGAGCGTCTTCGACGGTGACGCCAATTGGAAGAAGGTGAGGGTGGCGAGCGGCCTCACCTACGCCTGGGACATGGGCTCGACCTATGTTCAGAACCCGCCCTATTTCGAAGGCATGAAGAAGGAGCCGGAGCCGATCAAGGACATCATGGGCGCGCGCGTCCTCGGCCAGTTCCTCGATTCGATCACCACCGACCACATCTCGCCCGCGGGCTCGATCCGGGAGAAGAGTCCCGCCGGTGAATATCTGATCGAGCATCAGGTGCGCCCGATCGACTTCAACCAATATGGCACGCGGCGCGGCAATCACGAGGTGATGATGCGCGGCACCTTCGCCAATATCCGCATCAAGAACCAGATGGTGAAGGATGCGGCCGGCAATGCCGTGGAGGGCGGCTACACCATCCACCATCCCTCCGGTGAGCGCATGTTCATCTATGACGCGGCGATGCGCTACCAGAAGGAGAATGTGCCTCTCGTCGTCTTCGCCGGCAAGGAATACGGCACCGGCTCATCGCGTGATTGGGCCGCGAAGGGCACCAAGCTTCTCGGCGTGCGCGCCGTGATCGTGCAGAGCTTCGAGCGCATCCACCGCTCGAACCTTGTGGGCATGGGCGTTCTGCCGCTCGTCTTCGAGGACGGCACCTCCTGGCAATCGCTCGGCCTCAAGGGAGACGAGATGGTGACCATCAAGGGCCTCTCGGAAGGGCTGAAGCCGCGCCAGATGCTCACCGCCGAGATCGCCGGGACCGATGGCAAGATCACCAAGGTGCCGCTCATCTGCCGTATCGATACGCTCGACGAGCTCGAATATTTCAAGAACGGCGGCATCCTGCACTATGTGTTGAGGCAACTCGCGGCCTGAGCACCGGCGCGAGGCAGGGGTTTTGCCACTCGATGGCCCAGATGGTGTGCGTCCGGGTTCTCATGGGCCGGCGGCAATCGCCCGACAAGTCGTTGTCAAGCAATGGACCATGACTCGGCTTCCCGTTTGACAGCCAATCTCGACCTATCATAAAGATAGATCGAGATGGCTGGGGTGGCGGTTGACCTGCGGTTGGCGGATCGGACCTTCCTTGAGAAGAGGATCAAGGAACTCGCGTCGGATTCTAAAAACATCGTATTCGATCACCCGCATTTCCAGCTCAGGCTCAAAAGCCGAAATCTTACGATGCGCCATATCCTCGAAACCATCCGAACAGGGAGCATCATAGACGGTCCGAGCAAGGATAAATGGGGAGATTGGAGAGCCAAGGTCGCTCGCCTAGTCGCCGGACGACGAGTGCAAGTCGTTCTCGCTTACAGGGGCGACCATCTGGTCGTTGTCACCGCCATATGAGGAGCCGAACGCGATGACGAAAAGGCCATATCACTATACCGAAAGCGGGCTCGATTCGGTGTACCTGCAGAACGGGTATGAGATTGTCACCTCTCGGAAAGGGAGGGGCGTCATCATCGAAGACATCGACGGTCTTCACAAGGCCATCGGTCAGGGCATCGTCAGCAACAAGAAGAAATTGAGAGGAAAGGAATTTCGCTTCCTGCGGAATGAACTTTTGCTGTCTCAGGAGTCTTTGGGGCGCTTGTTGCAAGTGAAGGAGCTCACCGTCGCCCGCTGGGAGAAAGAGCAAGCGCGCATTCCCTTGACGGCGGACGCGGCCATTCGATTGCTCTACCAAGAGCGCATTGGGGAAAATCAGAAACTTTCCGAGCTATTGCGGTCCATCGCCGATCTGGAGGACGTGCGCGACCGAATGGTCATGAAGGAAACCGATGAAGGTTGGAGCCGGGCAGCTTAGAGCATGCTGACTATAGGTGGAATCGCCGTCATTATCTAAGTTACCAGTA